>JAJDBH010000167.1 GCA_029261455.1 Nitrospinaceae bacterium | reverse complement strand
ACCGTTACTGTCGCAGATAATGGACGCGGAATTCCTGTTGATATGCATTCAGACAGAAATATTTCAGCAGCAGAAGTGGTAATGACCGTTCTTCATGCTGGAGGTAAGTTTGATAAAGAATCTTATAAAGTATCAGCGGGCTTGCATGGTGTGGGGGTATCAGTGGTTAATGCCCTTTCAGAAACCCTGAAACTTGAAATAAAGAAAGATGGCGTAGTTTACAATCAGGAATATAGCGAGGGAAAACCCACTACAACATTAGATGTGGTTGGAAAAACTAGTTCTAGAGGAACTAAAATAATTTTCAAACCTGACTCAAGTATTTTTGAAGATTTAAACTTCCGCTTTGAGATTTTATCCAACCGTCTTCGGGAACTAGCCTTTTTAAACAAAGGTGTAAAAATACATATTCATGATGAAAGAGACGGTAAGGACAATGATTTTATATTTGAGGGTGGAATACGCTCTTTCATAGAGCATCTTGGGAAAAACAAAAAAAACATTCATTCTGATCCAATTTATATTGAGCGAAGCAAAGATGAATGTGATTTGGAGATGGCGCTTCAATACAACGACAGTTATTCCGAAGAGGTTTTTACTTTTGTAAATAATGTTAATACTCGAGATGGGGGAACCCATTTAAGTGGTTTTAAATCCGCTTTAACAAGAACTGTTAATAGTTATGCTGCTCAGAACAACCTGTTAAAAAACACAGGAGTCACTCTGACGGGAGAAGATGCCCGGGAAGGGCTGATACTTGTGTTGAGCATAAAAATCCCAGATCCGCAATTTGAGGGCCAAACAAAGGGTAAGTTGGGTAATACAGACGTAAAGGGAATCGTCGAACAAATTGTCAATGAAAAGCTGGGTCAGTTTTTTGAAGAACAGCCTGATGTAGCTAAAAAGATTGTTGCTAAAGTTGTGGGTGCTGCTCAAGCCCGGGAGGCCGCAAAAAAAGCAAAAGACCTGGTCCGAAGAAAAAGTGCGTTAGAAGTGAGTGCTTTACCGGGAAAACTGGCCGACTGTTCGGAAAAAGACCCTGCACTTTCTGAGATTTATATCGTAGAGGGTGACTCAGCTGGAGGTACTGCAAAACAAGGCCGTAATAGAAGGTTCCAGGCTATATTGCCTATGAGGGGTAAAATACTCAATGTTGAAAAAGCCCGAACGGAAAAAATGATAGCCAGCGAACAGATTCGTACTCTTATTACAGCGTTGGGAACGGGTATTGGGGCTGATTTTAAAATAGAAAGCCTTCGTTATCACAAAGTTATCATAATGACCGATGCGGATGTTGATGGAGCTCACATCAGAACCTTGCTCCTCACCTTTTTCTTTCGTCAAATGCCACAATTGATCGAAAAGGGTTATCTTTATATTGCTCAGCCACCACTTTATAAAGCGAAAAAAGGGAAAAAAGAGAACTATTTAAAGGACGAAAAACTCCTTTTCAAATTCTTGATGGAGCAGGGTATAGAAAAGCTTGAGATCAATACTCAAAAAGAAGGTCAAAAAATTGTGGGTGTGGAACTCAATCAACTCATAAACAATTTGTACCGGTTTGAAGAGTGTTTTGAGCGGGTTGTTAAAAATAATATTCCCCGGGCTGTGCTAAATGTGTTGGTTGGGTTAAATGTAAAAAATGAAGCTTTTGCAAACCTTGAACAAGCTATGGGAGTGATCATTCAAATTCTTGATGCTTTGATTGATGAAGAAAACCAGAAAAAATATGAATATAAATCGCAATATCTGAATATTCCCATACAGTTTGCCGAGAGTACGGATCTTAATTCTGAAAAAGTAAACCGGTTAAAAGAGTTCTTGATAGAAATAGACGAGGATAACTCTGCTGGTACTTTTGCTAAAACGTCTCACGACCTAAAGAAAGCAGACTTGAATCAAGAGCTGAAAGATGTTTGGTTTAAGTTGGAATTTGACCCTGAGACAGCACACTACCAAATTATAATATTTGGTTCTAATAATGGTCGGGACTTTCAGCTAAAACTCAATAAGGAGTTTATGGATTCAGTTATTATCCAGAATATTCTCGATGTCTATGAACCCATCCGGGAAAGTGACCACCCACCCTTTGTATTAAATAATGGTGGGGAAAACATGACCGTCAACTCTAAGCATGATTTGTTGAGGGCTGTTTTAAACATGGCAAAAAAAGGAATTTATATCCAACGCTACAAAGGTCTTGGTGAGATGAATGCCGAGCAATTGTGGGAAACTACGATGGATCCGGAAGTTAGAATTCTTTTGCAGGTTAGGGCTGATGACTTGGTTGCCTCTGAAGACTTGTTCACCGTGTTAATGGGGGAAGAGGTAGAGCCTCGTCGCGAATTCATCCAAAAAAATGCTCTGCAAGCCCGAAATGTGGATATTTAAGGGATAGGTGAAGCGACCTTTAAAATCCTGATATTTTCCTTTTGAAATTTATACATTATGAAAGGTAGTTGAATGCCTGAAACGATCGAACCGATCAATATAGATGATGAGATGAAAAACTCGTACCTTGATTACGCAATGAGCGTAATCATTGGACGTGCCCTGCCAGATGTTCGAGACGGATTGAAGCCTGTCCATCGCCGCGCTCTTTATGCGATGCATGAAACGGGAAATGTTTGGAACAAGCCCTATAAAAAATCCGCCCGCATTGTTGGTGATGTAATGGGTAAATACCATCCGCATGGTGATCAGGCAATTTATGACACCATTGTTCGCTTGGCGCAGGAGTTTTCACAAAGACATCCTCTTGTAGATGGACAGGGAAACTTTGGTTCGATAGATGGCGATTCTGCCGCCGCCATGCGTTACACAGAAATCCGCATGGAAGAAATCACCGGAGAACTGCTCCGTGATTTGGAAAAAAACACGGTTCAATTTACGCCCAATTATGATGACTCGATGGAAGAACCGTCTGTCTTGCCGGCAAGCTTTCCACAGTTATTGGTCAATGGTTCGTCAGGAATCGCCGTAGGTATGGCGACCAATATTCCTCCGCATAACCTGGGAGAGGTCATTGATTCAGCAGTTCACGTTATTGAAAATCCCGATTGTACGATTGAAGATCTTATTGCGCTCGTGCCCGGCCCTGATTTTCCCACAAGGGGGATCATACAAGGCAGAAACGGGATTTGGTCTGCTTATAAAACCGGCAGAGGCATCATCCGGGTTCGTGGACGTGCCGAAATTGAGAATATGGAGAAGGGTGACCGGGAACGTATCATCATCAACGAATTACCGTATCAGGTTAACAAAGCCCGGATGGTGGAGAAGATCGCCGAACTGGTAAGAGACAAGCGGTTGGAGGGAATTTCAGACCTTAGAGATGAATCAGACCGAGACGGTATCCGTGTTGTAGTGGAACTGAAAAAGGGGACGGTGGGTCAGGTGGTTTTAAACGCCCTTTATAAAAATACTCAGCTTCAGGACACTTTCGGGGTCATTTTGCTGGCTTTGGTAAATCAGCAGCCAAGAGTTCTTAACCTGAAAGAGTTTTTGCATCACTTTATTTTATTTCGCAAAGAAGTGGTGACTCGAAGGACGGAGTTTGATTTAAAAAAAGCCCGTGAGAAAGAACATATCCTGGAGGGTTTAGCCACCGCACTGGATAACTTGGATGCAGTCGTGCAGCTTATCCGCAATGCTCCAGATCCGGCCGCTGCGCGCGATGGGCTTATGACAGAATTCGGATTGTCAGAGATCCAAGCCAAAGCCATTCTTGAGATGCGATTGCAACGCCTCACCGGACTGGAGAGGCAAAAAATAGTTGAAGACTTGGAAGAAACCCGCAAACAAATCAAAGAATTGTTAAAGATCCTGGCCCATGAAGAAATCAAGCTCAGTATTATTAAAGAAGAGCTGTTAGAAATTAAAAATAAATACAGCAATGAGCGACGGACAGAAATCGCTGAGACGGATGAAGGCGATATAGATATTGAAGATCTCATTGCTGACGAAGATGCAGTGGTCGTCTATACCCGAGGCGGATATATTAAGCGGCAATCCGTTGATAACTACCGGGCGCAAAGAAGAGGCGGTAAAGGCATTCGAGGAATGAACCTCAAAGAAGAAGATGTTGTTGAAAAACTATTCATAGCTTCGACACTGAGTCATCTTCTGGTCTTCACCAGTATCGGAAAAATTCATGCGTTGAGGGTTTATTCCATTCCAGATGTGAGCCGGATTGCTAAAGGAAAATCTATTGCCAATCTTTTGCGACTCCAGCCGGGAGAATCCATAGCCAGCATTCTTTCTCTCAGAGAATTTGAAGAAGATAAGTTTGTCATGGTCGCGACTGAACGCGGCATAGTTAAAAAAACTTCGTTGATGGCATACAGAAAACCCCGACAGGGTGGAATTATCGGGCTGACAATCGACGAAGGAGACCGGGTTATCGGTGCAGAGTTGTGTGACGGTAAAAGCGATATTTTACTCGCAACCGAAAGAGGATTTTCCATCCGCTTTAACGAGGAGGAAGTCCGTCCCATCGGCAGAACAGGTAGAGGGGTACGAGGTATTCGCCTCAAAAAAGATGATCGGGTTGTGGGGGCGGAAATTGTCCAGGCCGGTAACAAGCTTCTTACGGTAACTTCAAACGGTTATGGAAAGCGAACGCCGATGGAAGAGTATCCTCAGCAGGGCCGGGGCGGTATGGGTGTCATGACAATTCGTTGTAATGAAAAAATAGGAACCGTGGTAGGCGTGCAACAGGTGGATGAGGAAGATGAGCTTCTGGTCATAACTTCTGACGGCAATATTGTCCGCATGCGGGTCAGCGAAATATCTTTGATTGGTAGAAATACCCAGGGGGTTCGTTTGGTGGGTACCGGTGAAGACAACCATGTTGTCAGTATCGAAAAACTGGTTGAATAAACCACTCCCTATGGATGTGACCTCCCCTATTTCAATGTGGTCTAAATTGAGGATAGGATCTTTTCTTCTGGCGTGTGTTTTCCTTATTTCCTGCTCGGAACAGATGGACCCTCTTCTTCATAAGGCGAATGAAGAGTGGATTCAAGGCAGAAACCATAGCGCGATTGAGATGTTCAATGAGGTGCTGAAAAAGTATCCCACCGGACCACTGGCGGAAGAAGCCCTGTTCCGCCTAGGCGAAATCCACCACTTCAGCTTGAATAACAGTTCGCGGTCTCTGGTTTATTTTCAGGAAGTGCTGCAAATGAACCGAGAGGGAGAGTTCGGTTATCCGGCGCAAAAATATATTGCGGAAATTGCTGAATTTGGTTTGAAAGATTATGACCAGGCCATCATTGAATATCAAAACTTAATAAATAAATTCGCCAGTAAAAATGGTAATGATGATCATCAATATCGTATTGCCTCTATTTATTATAAAAAACAAAATTACGAACAGGCCCTGGTAGAACTAAAAATTTTGCTGGATAATTATCCCAAAAGTTCTTGGGCAGAAGAATCCAAATTTAAAACTATAGAAATTCTTTATACGTTGAGCCGGTGTCCCGAAGCGAGGGAACAGTACCGCCACTTTAATCTCGAATATTCAGAAAGTCGTTTTAAGGAAGATATGGATTTTGTGGTTGCCTCCTGTTTAGAAGAAGAGGGACACCTGCAAGAAGCTTACAATCAGTTTAAGGCCCTGGAAGGACATTATATCTATCCCGCCATACTCAAAATGAAACTGGTGGGCATTGAGAAAAGGATGAAAAAGCAACACTGATGCTCGATTTAAAAACCATACGTGAAAATCCCGAAGCAGTGAAAACCCGCCTCAAACGCCGGGGTGGTGACTTTAACGAATTGGATGAACTTCTCAAACCCGAAGAAGATAGACGGGTGGGACTTCAGGAATCAGAATCACTGAAAAATAAGAAAAAGAAACTTTCGGCAGAGGTGGGTCAGCTCAAACAAAAAGGAGAAGACGCCTCTCAACTTATGGAAGAGGTCAAAGTCATCAACACTTCCATAAAAGAGTTGGATGATAAAATTCAGGCTTTGGAAAAACAAGTGAAGGAGAAACTGCTTGGCATCCCCAATACCCCTGAAGACTCCATTCCCGACGGTGCCGATGAAAATTCAAACAAAATGGTGCGGGACTGGGGAACGAAACCGGAGCTTTCTTTCCAACCAAAAAATCATGTAGAAATTGGCGAACAACTAGGCCTGATCGATCTAAAAAGAGCTGCAAAAATTTCCGGGGCGCGCTTTGCTGTTTATAAAGGACAGGGGGCAGGGTTGTTACGCGCTTTGATCAATTTCATGATCGATGTGCAAACCCGGGAAAACGGTTATGAAGAATTGTATCCACCATTTCTGGTCAATAAAGAGAGCATGCTGGGCACCGGGCAATTGCCCAAATTTGAGGAGGAGTTGTTTGCAACACGCGATGACCCCTTGTACCTCATCCCGACAGCCGAAGTTCCTGTAACCAATTTTCATCGCGATGAAATTTTGGAAGAGGAGTCGTTGCCAATTTGCTATGCCGCTTACACTCCGTGTTTCAGGAGAGAGGCGGGTTCTTATGGTAAAGACACGCAAGGGCTGATCCGGCAACACCAGTTCGATAAAGTCGAGCTGGTTAAGTTTAGCCGGCCTGAGGAATCAGCCGCAGAGCTAGAGGCTTTGGTCGAAAATGCCGAATCTATTCTTAAAAAACTCAACTTGCATTATAGAGTGATGGAGCTATGTGCCGGTGACCTGGGTTTCTCGGCCGCTAAAACTTATGATCTGGAAGTATGGCTTCCAAGCCAGGATACTTATCGTGAGATTTCGTCTTGCAGTAGTTTCACCGACTATCAGGCACGACGGGCCCGGATTCGCTGTAAAAAACGTACCGGCGGTAAACCCGAGTTTGTCCATACCTTGAACGGTTCAGGTCTGGCTGCAGGCAGATTGTTTGTGGCTCTGCTCGAAAATTATCAGCAGGAAGACGGAACAGTAGTGGTGCCAGAAGCTTTGCGCCCCTATATGCACGGGCAGGAAGTTTTGAAGCTATAAAGTATTGACTTAAAGATGGAAACAGCCTCTTGACTTTTTACCGCAAGTAGATAAATATAGCCGGGTTCACAATATTGAGGAGGGATGGCCGAGTGGTTTAAGGCGGCGGTCTTGAAAACCGTTGTACGAAAGTACCGTGGGTTCGAATCCTACTCCCTCCGCCACCACTTGCAGTGGGGCAATTGGGCAAAGGTAGGTTGAGCTGAAGTAAATTATTGCTCGACTGATGAAGTGTTTGCTCGTTTTTTAGGGCAGAAAAAAATTATTTAGAACGGAGAGGTGGCTGAGTTGGCTGAAGGCGCGCGCCTGCTAAGTGTGTGTAGGTTTACCCCTACCGAGGGTTCGAATCCCTCCCTCTCCGCCATTATTAGCCATGGGGACAGATGGCAATAGCCCGTTGGGCCGAGAAACGATTGGTAGCAGAAAAAAGCGATTGCAAGTTACCAGCCGAGTTTCTACGCCACTTTAAAAGGTAAGAACTTTGATACGTATTACAAAATACATAGTTGTTCTGGCACTGGCTTTTCTGGTGGGTTGTACCTACGAAAGTAAGGAAGATATTGCCGACCTGAAAAAGACGGATATCAACAAACTTAATGTATCTCAGTTTGAAGGGTCTCGGTCCAAATCACCGCAAGCTGATGCAGACTATGGAAGTCAGGCAGCCGACGGTGGAGATCACCCCAGTGTTCAGGAAGCGCCAAAAGTCGAACGTGCGGTTGTTGTGCCTGAAGAGGCAGATGGCAAATGGAAAGCGGTCAAGCTTCTGATCAAGAATAAAAAAGACGATGCACGTAACGAAATGAAAACTATCACCCTGGGTTCCAGTTTTGCATTGGAAGATTCAGGAATTAAGGTTACAGTGGGTCCGTTTTTGCCCAATTTTGTAATGAGCCAGAAAGCTTATACATCCAGCGGGAATGAATTGACCAACCCTGCTGTTCAATTAGTGGTTGAACAAAATGGTAAGACGCTTTATACAGGGTGGGCATTTGCGAAATATCCCACGATGTACGCGTTCGAGCATGAAGATTTTGCTCTTCAGTTGATGGATTACATACCCATTGATGTTTCCTGATCTGCTTGTCGCAGAGAGCAGATGAGCAAAGGCTAGTTGAACGGAGAAAAACTATTGCTCGACAGAAAGAGCGATTGCAAGTTACCCGCGGAGGTACTCCGCTTACAACCCAATTTTTGCGCCCATGGCTCAGCTGGATAGAGCGACGGTTTGCGGAACCGTAGGTCGCAGGTTCGAGTCCTGCTGGGCGCACCATTACCTGTGCGGGGGTGAGTTTTTTTAACTCACCCCTGCTTTTGGTTATGGAGTTACTCCTCTCATCCGACCATGTCCTTGGTTGTCAGAATTCCCACCGCTTTTTTTGCCTGAGTCACCACAAGATGTTTGATTTTTTTCCTGAGCATGAATTCGTTGGCTTCACTGCGTTGAACATACTCGTCCAGAGAAAAAAACGGTTTTGACATTATGGAAGCGATATTTGTGGTTTTTGGGTTCCGGTCTTCCGCAATGAGCTTATTAACAAAATCCGTTTTAGTGACGATTCCTACATACTCTTCACCTTCTTTTACAAGAAGTGAACTTATCTTTTTTTCAGACATCAGTTTGGCAGCTACTTCCACGGAAGCCTGACCATCGACACTGAGGATTGGGGAATTCATGAAATCTTTTATCGGATGCATATTTACTCCTTTACTGCCATAAAAGGCTATTTTTAAGAAATTATTTCCAAGAATAAAAAACTATAAACAGGCTTTTTATATAAAAGATAATTTTTATTCAAAGGATATTCCCCAAAGGGAAGTCATTACGTCCTTTTGTTATATGCAATAACAAGATAAAATAAGAGTATCATAAAGTTACCAATTTGAAGGGATGAGAGTTAATGGCTAATAGAGAAAAAAGGCCGAAAATGGTCTTTAAGAAGTTCTTGCAGGATAACCAAAAAAAAATGAACGATTATATGGACCATATGGAAACCGCAGATAAATACGAGCGGGAACCTTGGATGTTGGGGTCTGACCCCGAAAAAGTCGTTACTCCTGAGTCCGTTATCGAGCTCAATCAGTTGGGAGAAGGTTAGGAGAATTTTTCGTCATTCACCGACTTAAAAAGCCAATATTTTATATTTAATCAGTATCCATTGAAAATAAAGGGTTTTTAGAGCTGATTTAATCTTGAATCTTGCGGCGGATATAACTAGAATACAACACGCTTTGATAGTGGTCGGGACCAACGTCGAATAAGCGGACGTGTTCTCGGCCTTTTTTTGTTAGAATACTCCTTTAATGGAGAGGCAATTCAGCAACTGTGGATATATTGCCGAGATAAATTATTTTCAGCCAGCGGAGCCATTGCTCGCTGGCCTTGCGCCTAGCAGGAGAGGTGGCCGAGCGGTTGAAGGCGCACGCTTGGAAAGCGTGTGTAGGTTTACCCCTACCGAGGGTTCGAATCCCTCCCTCTCCGCCACCATTAGCCATGGAGGCAGATGGCTATAGCCCATTAGGCCGAGAGAAGGACTGGGCGCAGGATAAAGATATTGAAAATTACCAGCGGAAGTTTTCCGCTTGAAAAATTTTGGCAGTTTTGTTGGGCCTCACGCAACGTAGCTTTGTGAAACCCGTCAGATCCGGAAGGAAGCAGCGGTAGCGAAATACTATGTGTGCTGTGAGATACCCAACAACTCTGCCTTTTAAATTACAATCCATCTAGCTGAGGAATCACCTCAGCCATCAATTCTTCACTCGTCGGTCTTCTGAAATAATGGACTTCCAGGTTTCAGCCCGAAAATGGCGCCCCCAAAAATTCAGTCAATTGATTGGGCAGGAACATATTGTCCGAACTCTTTCCAATGCTATTGAGTTGGAACGTATTTCGCACGCGTTCTTGTTTTCTGGAACACGTGGCGTGGGCAAAACCACTACGGCGCGGATTCTCGCGCGGGTTCTCAATTGCGAAAAAGGACCGACTATAGAGCCTTGCGGTACTTGTAGTTTGTGTAAGGAAATTACCGAAGGTCATTGCATCGACGTTCAGGAAATTGATGGTGCTTCCAATAATGGCGTGGCGGAGGTGCGCGACCTCATCGACAATGTGCAATACGCCACATCTTCTGCCCGTTACAAAGTTTATATTATCGATGAAGTTCACATGCTTTCAAAAAGCGCGTTCAACGCTTTGTTGAAAACGCTGGAAGAACCACCGCCCCGTGTTATTTTTATTTTTGCTACCACTGAGTTGATTAAAATACCCGAAACAATCCTTTCCCGTTGCCAGTGTTTTGAGTTCAAACCGCTATCGAATGCCCAGATCACCAAACAGCTGGAACTGATTTGCGGGCAGGAAGAAATTGAAATCGATGCAAAAGGGTTGGTAGAAATTTCCAAAGTTGGCGCGGGCAGTATGCGTGACGCACAAAGCCTGCTGGACCAGGTCATTGCATATAGCGGCAAAAAAATTGATGCAGATTCGGTAGAGTCTGTGCTCGGCATTGTTGGAGGCACGACTCTGGAACTTTTCGCCGAGCTTCTAATAAAGCGGGAGCCGGCTGAACTGATCTCACTAGTACAGGAAGTTGCCAATCAGGGAAAAGACCTCGGCCTGTTTTGCCGCAGCATGATGGAATATTTGAGAAACCTGTTGATGGTCAAAGTTTCGCGCAACCCGGAAAGTTTATTGAATACCCATACCTGTGACATCAATGTTTTGAAAAAACAGGCAGAAGGATTCCACAACGACGAGTTGCAACAAATGTTCACCATTCTTTCCCGAGCGGAAACGGAAATGAAGCGAAGCTCATTGAGCCAGATGGTTTTTGAAATGGCTATTCTGAGACTGACCGAAACCCGGCCTTTTAAAAGCATTGATGACCTGATCCATAAAATCAATCAAGCAGAAGTTGAGGTTCAGCCAGCACGGTCTGCTGCGCCGACACCCGTTGCTCCAGTACCGCAAAGTAATTCTTCAACAACGAAAAGTGCTCCACCCTCCTTAGCGCAACCTGAAAACGGTTCTTTTGATTCAGCGATCTGGACCAAGATCCGTCAGGAAGTTTCCCGAAAACGACCTGCTTTCGAACATTACCTGGATAAATGTCAGGTGCTTGCGTTGAACGAAAAAGAAATTCAACTGATGTTTTCAGATTCCTTCACCCTCGAAATGGTTGAGAGTCCAGAAAACATTAAGTTCATAAAGGAAATGGTGAAATCGGCTAGCGGTCATGAAGTGCAGGTGGTTTTGAAACTGGGAGAAGCTAAGCCCAGCCCTTCTATAAATACGCAGGAAAAAAAAAACTTAAATGACGAAAGCCAGGGCAGACAAAAAACAGAATCAGAAATCATTCAAGATGCTCTGGATATTTTTGGAGGCACCGTAGTTAAATGAAAAACAGGTATTTTTATGAGCGATAAAGGCTGGCTTTCAATGTTCAAACAGGCTCAGGACATGCAGTCCAAGATTTCTGAAATTCAGGAAGGCCTCGCTGAGAAAACGGTTGAAGTGTCTACCGGCGGCGGCATGGTGAAGGTGGTTGCTAATGGACTCAATGAAATTATCTCGGTCCATATTGATGACGAGCTGATCAACATGAGTGACCGGGAAATGCTCGAAGACCTGATTACCGGTGCCATGAATGAAGCTCAGAAAAAAGTAAAAGAATTGGCTCAAGGTGAGATGTCCAAGTTGACTGGGGGATTAAAAATTCCCGGACTGTTTACATGATGGCTGCGTTGAATAAAAACGATAATACGAATAATTTGGGTCGAGTCGTCTCGCCGTGAAAAGACCAACCGCTGTTACAGACCTCATAGATGAACTGAAAAGACTTCCTGGCATTGGCCAGAAAACCGCCGAACGATTATCGTTTTTCTTGATGCGGGGAAAAGTCGAGCAGGCCAAAAAACTCGCCACTGCTATTCAGAACCTTAAAGAAAAAATCGTCCTTTGTTCGACTTGCCACGGTATCACTGAGTCCGACCCTTGTGATATTTGTTCAGATACTACCCGTGACCATTCTCAGATTTGCGTGGTTGAAGAACCCCATGATGTTTATGTAATGGAAAATATGGGTTATTTTAAAGGTGTTTATCATGTGCTGATGGGGGTGATTTCTCCTCTGGATGGCATTGGGCCCGATGACTTGAATATTGAAGGATTGAAAGAAAAAGTCGGTAAGCTAGGTATTAAGGAGGTCATTCTGGCTACTAATCCAGATATGGAAGGTGAATCCACAGCAGTGTATATCTCAAAAGTTTTAAAGCCTTTTACAGAGGTAAAGGTCACGCGCATAGCCCGTGGCCTGCCGGTAGGCTCAGATATTGAATATGCCGACTCTGTGACCTTGCTGAAATCGTTGGAAGGGCGAATGGAAATGGGCTAGCCACCCGCCGTGAGGGCAAATGGGCAAATTAAGCCGAGAAAAAATTTGCCAGCAGAAAACCATATTGCCAGTCGGCCCCACGCCTAGTGGGTGGAGGGAAAATCCACTTGACAATATGATGCAAAACGATTAAATTTCAGTGTTTTAATCCTATATTTAAAACCATTCCGGTGTGGCGCAATTGGTAGCGCACTCGACTGTTAATCGAGTTGTTACAGGTTCGAGTCCTGTCACCGGAGCCAGTTTTCCCTTTTTAGGGGTATAAATCCGCAGACCCTGTCGAATTCTCGACAGGGTTTTGCTTTAGGTTGCAAAGGCTAATTTGATCCGCTATTCTTCTTCATGTTTGTAAACCTCCTGCAATAAGAGACACTTATGACTCAGCGACCACGCAGAAACAGATTGAACCCAGCTATTCGTGGGATGATACGAGAATCTCAAGTGAGCCCGGCTAACCTGGTTTGGCCTGCTTTTGTTCAGGAAGGCGAGAACCTGCGTAGTCCGATTGCATCTATGCCAGGCATCTCTAGGCTTTCTATTGACCAACTTGTAGCTGATTGTCAACGGGGGTTTGATTTAGGAGTCCCGGCAGTTGCCCTCTTCCCGGCTTTGGATGAATCTTTGAAAAACTCCGAAGGTAAGGAAAGCCTCAATCCGAATGGACTGCTTCAACGGGCGGTGAGAGAGTTGAAGAAAACCATTCCTGGAATGCTGGTAATTACGGATGTAGCGTTAGACCCTTATTCCAGCGACGGGCATGACGGGTTGGTTAAAGACGGCAAAATTTTGAACGACGAAACACTTCCTCTGTTGGCTGGCATGGCAGTGGCTCAGGCGGAAGCAGGAGCTGATGTGGTAGCACCCTCGGACATGATGGATGGGCGGATCGATGCTATTCGCTGGTCTTTGGATGAGGCTGGATTTGAGGATGTTTTGATTTGCAGTTACTGCGCAAAATACGCATCCGCATTTTATGGACCTTTTCGCGATGCGCTCGACTCTGCTCCGAAAGAGGGAGATAAAAAAACTTATCAAATGGATCCAGCTAATGCCCGTGAAGCAATTCGGGAAGTCATGCTGGATGAAGAAGAAGGTGCAGACTGGATATTGATTAAACCGGGCTTGCCTTATCTGGATATCATTCGGTTAACGCGTGAGCATACGGCACTTCCCGTTGCCGCTTACCATGTCAGTGGAGAATATGCCATGCTAAAGGCCGCAGCTGAAAAAGGCTGGCTCGATTATGACAGTTGTTTGATCGAGTCGCTCCTGAGCATGCGTCGGGCTGGAGCGGATATGATATTTACCTATGGTGCCATCGACGCTGCCTCCATTTTACAAAGGTAGGGCTTTCCTCCAATTTCGAGAGGTACCGTGTCTAAAACCGCATACTGGGTTCACGATCTAGACCCCTTCTTATTTCAATTTACAGAGAATTTTGGCATCCGCTATTACGGGTTGGCCTATGCGCTAGGTTTTCTCGCCGGAATGTGGTTCCTGCATCTTTTTTGTAAGCATGGCAAAGCTGTACTCACACCCGAACAACAGTCGTTCACCATCACCGCGATGATGATCGGGGTTTTGCTGGGTGGACGATTGGGATACTCGCTGTTCTATGCGCTTGAGGAGACTCTGCACAGACCCTGGGTCATATTCCAGATCTGGAAAGGCGGTATGGCCAGTCACGGCGGTTTTATTGGTGTGCTGGTGGCCTGCTGGTGGGTGGCAAAAAAATTAAAACTCTCTTTTCTGCAACTCGGTGACCTGTTATGCCCTTTGGTGCCGCCGGGAATTTTACTGGGACGCATCGCCAATTTCATCATTGGGGAACTGTGGGGCAAAGTCAGCAACGTTTCCTGGGCCGTAATCTTTCCTCAAAGTGCCATGCCGGGAACGCATGTGGAGCTAATTGCTGCTCGTCACCCTTCGCAACTTTATGAGGCCGGTCTGGAAGGAGCCTTGTTGCTGATATACAGCCAATGGCGATTGTGGAAAACCGATGCTTTGAGTACTCCCGGCAGATTGACCGGGGTGTTTCTGATGATTTATGCGGTGGTGCGCGTCTTCGGTGAGCAGTTTAGACAACACGATGCACCGCTCATTTTTGACCTCAGCCGGGGCAGTTTTTACAGTTTATTTTTGCTCGCTGGCGGACTTTTCCTGATTTTGCGGTCAAGAAAAACAGCTTAGTTACACCCCTTCACCCCCACCCGATTACAACCCATTATAATTGCACCTTCCTATAGTTATAAACAGGCCCTTAGTTAGTTATAATAATAATTTTGTGTAGTGGTAAAATATAAACATGCTATATATAGTGTGTTTTTTATGATAATCCTCTTCTTTACTCTAGTTGACAGGCCTATTACCACTAGTTATAATAATATTTATAATTAGTGGTAATATAGGGTTTAAAAATGGTCAAGAACCAGGCAGCAGAAATTCGTAACTATATTTTGGCGAAAATACCGGTGCACCCGAAAAATATTGTCGCCAAAGCCTCGAAGGCTTTTTCGTGTAGCCGCACGACCGTCCACCGGCATTTGAGTCGCCTGATCCGCGATGGAGAAATCATAAAATCAGGTACCACGCGGCAGGTCCAGTATTTTTTAAAAACCGAAAAGAATAAAGAGGTAGTCGTTTCTTTGAAAGAAGAAGTTGCTGAGGATAAGATCTGGACAGAAAATTTTCTTGCGGATTTTAAAACACTTCCTAAGAATGTTCTGGAGATTTGTGAGTATGGTTTTCTGGAAATGCTCAACAATGCCATCGACCATTCAGAGGGAACCGCAGTTATTATAAAAACAGAATGGGAGCCTGATTCAATTAAGATAATAATTCATGATGATGGAGTTGGAATCTTCCGAAAGATCAGGAATGCTCTCAACTTGGCAGATGATCGCGAAAGTGCCCTGCATCTTTCAAAGGGTAAGTTCACCACTGACCCGGAAAACCACACTGGTGAAGGTATTTTTTTCACTTCCAGGGCTTTTGAACATTTTCATATAACCACCAAAGCAATGGCCTATATAAGAAATAATTATGAAGAAGACTGGTTTTTGGAAACAGAGAAAGGTTCGAAAGACCTTGGTACGGCATTGTTAATGATAATAAGTAGGAACTCAAAAAGAAAATTACAGGATATTTTTGAAGAGTTTACGGAGGAAGATGCTGACGGGATGCCAAAGTTTGACAAAACTAATTTTATAGTGGCATTGAGCAAACTGGGCGATGAACGCTATGTCTCGCGCTCGCAGGCGCGGCGGATTGTTCTGGGGCTAGAAAAATTTAAACATGTGGTTTTGGACTTTAAGGGTATCTCCACTGTGGGCCAGGGGTTTGTCGATGAGGTATTTCGTGTGTTTCAGTCCAAGCATCCTAAAATAAAAATCACATACAACAATGCCAATGACGATGTTCAATTCATGATCGAAAGAAGCCTTCCCTCTCTTGTGGAAGGTAAATAGTTGCAGTTTCAAAGGCCGAGACGACCCTACGGCTATCAGAAGGAGTATTGCTATTTGCTTCCCTCGCTAGAGGGTGTAGAATTTTGTTATGGGACTTAAAGTCGGATTATTAGCCTTAATGTTATTTCTGGTGCCGCAAGCGGAGCTGAAGACGTTGAACGGCGAAGTGACATTGGTTCAGGATGGAGATACGTTAACGGTCAGGACGAAACGCGATAGAGCCTATAAAGTGCGTTTGGCAGATATTGATGCTCCGGAAACAGGCCAGCCATTTGGCAAACCTTCCCGCAGGTTGGCAATAGATTTAGCCTTAGAGAAAACAGTGCGGGTGAACTACACCTTTAAAGATAAATATGGTCGCTTGATTGGAGAAGTATTTTTGCCCGACGGTAAACTATTGAACGAGGAAATGCTCAAAGCCGGGTTAGCCTGGCATTACAGAGTGAAGCACCCTCACAGCAGTTTTCTTGAAAAATTGGAATATAAAGCCTGGCAAAAAAAGCTCGGTCTCTGGGTTCAGAAGTCACCTATTCCTCCTTGGGAATTCCGCCGGGAAAAAAAGCTCCCATCACCTCCTTCCAAACAGGAAGATATGGATTATGATCTGTTTTTGACATATGGCCTGGTGGGTAACCCTAAAACCCGAGTTTATGAATGGCCGGAGTGTAAGGGCTACCCAAAAAACCTCAAAGGCTATATCAATTTTGGTAATCGCCTTGAAGCGGAAACTTTTGGCTATAGGGCCTCCAGAAGGTGCGAGCAAAATTGATCACCGCCCATGATAGGATAGGTGAATGCTGCATTTCATACAGGTAACTGATAAATCATAATGATATTTTGAATCATGCCAACCAAAGACCTTTTATTCGTTGTGGATACAGACACACCCCATCGGGATATGATGGCGGGGTGGCTTCAGGACCAGGGCTACCGGGTCAAAGTTTTTGATAACGGTGAACTTTGTTTGAATACACTGGATGAAAATCCCGGAGCGATTTGCTTAGACATCAATATGTCTGGTGGGTTGGATATTCTCAAGCGTTTGAAGTTGGCTAACAGGGATATCCCAATTTTGGTGGTGACAAAAAATGATGCGGTAGATTCTGCAGTAGAAGCCATGAAAATCGGGGCGTTTGATTATATGGTAAAGCCAGTGGATAAGGTTCGCCTGAAAACAAATGTTGATAGAGCCATCGAAATGCACACAATGGTCACCAAGATCCAGCGTTTGCAGGGAGAGCTGAAGAAAACCTATTCCTATAAGAATATTGTCGGGCAGAGCGATGCAATGAAGCAGGTGTTTGCCCAGGTTGACGAGGTTTCAGGAATCAACATCAATGTTTTCATTAATGGAGAAAGCGGTACGGGAAAGGAGTTGGTGGCAAAGGCTCTCCATTATAACAGCGCCTACAAGGCGGGAGACTTTGTTGCTATCAATTGCGGGGCAATCCCGGAAGAGTTACAGGAAAATGAATTTTTTGGTCATGAAAAAGGAGCTTATACCGGTGCCGATGATTCTCGGATGGGAAAGCTGGAGGTCGCTAATGGCGGCACATTGTTTCTCGATGAGGTGGGGGAGATGCCTCCTAGAATGCAGGTAAAACTTTTGCGTTTTTTGCAGGATAAAAGTTTTGAGAGAGTGGGTGGTAATAAAAAAATACATGTGGACTTAAGAATCATTTCCGCAACAAACAGGAATCTGGAAGAGGCGGTCCGTCAAGGTAACTTTCGGGAAGACTTGTATTACCGATTGGTAGTCTATTCGGTTTTCATCCCTCCGTTAAGGGAACGGCGAGAGGATATTCCTATCCTGATCAACCATTTTCTTAAAAAATATAAATCAGATATCACCAAAAAAATCACGACTGTCAGCTCCTACGCACTGGAAGCTTTGGTTCGCTACACATGGCCGGGAAATGTTCGCCAACTTGAAAATGAGATTTATCGAACCATGGTTTCTACCCGAACGGATACGGTTCAGATTGAAAACCTTTCGCCGGAAATCCAGAAGTTTCGTGAAGGATCTGTAGGCGAGGACAACCAGTTCATTCCTGCTCAGGAGAATCAAGAGCGACCTGTTACCCCTGCTCCTGTTTCCCATTACCCACCCCCTCCTATTTTGTCAACTGGCTCGAAGTTTGACGAAATAGAGAAACAGGCTTTTTTAGAAGCCCTTAATCGGGCAAACGGAAAAGTTCCGCAAGCCGCAAAGGATTTGGGCATCAGTCGGGCAACATTTTATAGAAAAATTAAAAAATTTCGCCCTGTAAACTAGCGAAACTTGTCTCATTGTCTCAAAAAATAATCTCATTTTGATACGATTGTTCTCATATTGAGACATTGTCTCAATGGGTCTTCTCCAAGTCACAGCCGCAATACTTCCATAAATCCCTTTATTTATATGTGGTTATACAGTTAACCCCCTAATTGTGGGGGATTGGCATGCTTTGTGCTATATGAATATAGTATAAGTAAAAAAAATTGGATAGTTACTTGAGGTGAAATGATGGCAGCAGCAACTATGAAAACTAAAAATCAAAATTCGGCAAAACCTTCATTGCGGAGCGCAGAGGCTTCTGCATCAAAAAGAAGAAGTGGGGCGAAAAGTTCGCCTTGGAAAGCCGTAATTATTTTCCTGATCTTTGCGGGTTTGGTGGCATACATGTTCTCCCCGAACGTCCCGAACTCGCAAAGGTCGGGTACTCAAAATTCGTCTGATAGTGGTTTAGCTAAAGGTTTGACTAAGTAAGGTCAGATAAAAGAGTATGTTAAATCAAATCGAAATTTTGAAATATAAGAAGGGCGAATCCATTATCAGTGAGGGTGAGAGGAGCGACTGTGCCTATATCATAGAGTTTGGGTCGGCTCAGGTTTATAAGTCCCTTCCAAATGGAGAACAGCAGTTTTTGGGGATTCTGATTCAAGGCGATATTTTTGGAGAACTGGGCCTGATTGACGGGCTTCCCCGTTCGGCTACTGTCAAGGCACTTGATGGTTGTCGAATTCGAAAATTATCCCAAGAAACTTTTATTTTATTGGCTAAGCAGAACCCCAAGGCCTTGATGCCGATATTGAAAATTCTGACAAGCAGATTAAGACAAACCTTGAAATTGTTAGATAGGCTGGAAAATAAGCGGGCAGTGTCTCAAGCAATACCTGCTGGCGATTTATAACAGGAAACTTTTTCTTACATCAATAAAACTATATTTTTTTTGTCATATAAGCCGGGTTAATCCGACTTAATACTAAGGATCGGTAGCTTTTACCGATCCTTAATCTTTTGATCTAATATTAATTTTCTCTCCAGGTTCATAAGCGGTTCAGCTAACCCAAAAAAAATAAAAAGCTCCAAATTCACATTATCTCAAGCTAAGAGGGATGGAGTAAAAATGAAAAAACAATATTTTAAAAAAGGTGTGGAAATCATAAAAGAAGGTACGTTGAGTGATTGTGCTTATATTATTGAATCGGGAAGTGTACAAGTTTCAAAAATATTGAGCACGGGTGAAGAACAGGTTATAGGCATTCTTCAGGAGAATGATATTTTTGGGGAGATGGGTCTGATCGATTGTCTTCCCCGCTCTGCCAACGTAGTGGCTTTGGAGGATTGCACAGTGTCGGTGATGACGCAGGAGGTTTTTCAGTCACTATCAAGACATAACCCGACAGCCTTGATGCCAGTCCTTAAAGTTCTTGCAAGACGATTGAGAAAAGCTCTGGGAATTATAGAGGGCGTTGAGGGTTATAAAATTACATAACCCATATCGTTTCTAATTGGAAGACTATATAACCAAAAATACTGATTTAATATTAGGTTAAAACTTTGGCGAATATTCAAGAGAGAGCCAGGGTCTGCATGCTCTAAAATTGCAGATCCTTTTTTATTTTACCCTTTAATTCCAAGAGGATTAATACGTTTCAGATGCGAGTTAAGGCTTGTATTGCAATTTTATTCTTAAAGAATTACACTGACCATAAGTTCATGATTTATCGATTATTTCTTGAGCACCGTTGTCACTCTGCTGGCATTTTTATAGGTTGATTTTGTATGAAGACAAAATATTTTAAAAAAGGTGAAGAGATTATAAAAGAAGGTATGTTAAGCGACTGCGCTTATATTATTGATGCGGGGCAGGTAGAGGTATCGAAATTACGCCCAAATGGTGAAAAGCAAATTATTGGTGTGCTTAATGAAAATGATATTTTCGGGGAAATGGGATTGATAGATGGGTTCCCTCGTTCGGCGACGGTCGTGGCTTTGGCAGATTGCACCATTTCGATCATGACCCAGGAGGCGTTTAACTCACTAGCTCAGCATAACCCCGAGGCTCTTATGCCCATTCTTAAAGTTCTGGCAAAAAGACTTCGGGCTACTTTGACATTGGTAGAAGATCTGCAAGAAGGCAAATCCCCCTCTCAGCATCTTAAGGATCGTATTTAACCCTCCCCCTTTGCGTTTCTTTTAATACAAAAATATTCCTGATAGGTCGAGATGGTTGCGATTTTACGCTCCATTGGTGTAAGCTGAAAAACTCAATAACATAAAGTGGTAATGAATAATGATCCCCGAACTATTGTCACCTGCTGGTAGTCCTGAAAAATTAAAATACGCGTTGGCATATGGTGCGGATGCGGTGTATGCCGGCATTCCAAAATTTTCCCTTCGGGCCAGGGAGAATCCTTTCAAAAATGACTTGCTCGAAGACGCCATCGCCTATACCCACGAAAAGGGTAAGAAAATTTATGTTACGGCCAATATTCTTCCGCCCAATAGGAAAATTGCATCCTTTAAAAAATCCTTGGCACAACACGCAGAATTGGGGCCCGATGCATTCATAATGGCTGACCCGGGAATGATTCAATTTGCTCTTAAGGAGTTTCCTCAAATTCCGGTCCATCTCTCTGTGCAAACCAATACCATGAACTGGTCTTCGGTAGAATTTTGGTACAACCTTGGAGTCAAGCGGGTCATTTTATCGAGAGAGCTTTCTCTGGAAGAAATTCAGGAAATCCATGAGCGAGTCCCAGGCATGGAATTGGAGGCTTTCGTACACGGATCGATTTGTATCGCCTATTCTGGCCGGTGCCTGCTGTCTAATTATTTCAATCATCGTGATGCCAATCAGGGTACATGCACCAACAGTTGTCGATGGGAGTTTAATGTCAAAGAGGAAACAGGCAAGGAAACCGAGGAATATCAGCCGCTTAAGGGGGAGTATGCCATTGAAGAAATTCAGCGGGAAGGTGAAATGATGCCTGTTGATGAAGACGAGCACGGTACTTATATCATGAACTCTAAAGACTTGAGAGCCGTGGAATATTTAAAGCCGCTTCATGAAGCAGGTGTCATGTCATTTAAAATTGAGGGCAGATCTAAATCCATTTATTATTTGTCCATGGTTACTCGGGCATATCGAAAGGCCATTAAAGATTTGGCAGAGGGGCGTTCTTTTGATCCAGAATTGCTCGGCGAAATAAATAAAACTGCAAACCGAGGTTTCACATCGGCTTTTTTAATATCAGCTTCCAATCGCGATACAGAGCGGTTTGATTCGCCACAGGAAAAAGATCAACCTCAGGTTTTTGGTGGCCAGATAGTGAATGAGAGACCAGGTTGGATGGAAGTAGAAGTTAAGAACCGAATTGAATTGGGAGATGAGGTGGAATATATATCTCCCAGTGGACAACACAAGTTTTTCATCGATGCTATGGAAACAAGTTCCGGGGAAAAAGCAACGGTAGCGCATGGAGGAAATGGGACGATTTGGATTGGGATCGAACGTCAGGCAGAACCATTTGCGCTATTGAGTCTGTTACAGAAAACCGAAACGGCAGAAGCTGTTTAGAATCAACTGACAAGTTAATTCACTCGCGGTTGTTTTTATCGTGGTGAGTTTTGGTGGTTTCTGCCCAAAAAAGGGTGAGAAAGACGCCGATGATCAAAGCCAGCCCTAACCAGCCTGATGGGGTATGGATTCCATAATCGAAAATATCTTTAGCTAGGGCTCCATCAAAAGCTATTGCCGCCAAAATAAAAATGAGCAAAAAAAGAAATTTTTTCATGATTGGTTTCCGATTAGTATTTCCTCTACCAATATGAATTGATTTTGGCAATTAATTTGATGAATGTCACTTTTCCGGTAAGGATAATGTTCTTTGCCCGCCAAACAAACTAGTTTTATAATAAATTGTCTCGCTGAAATTCTAGCAAGAAATCTTGCTGGTGCAATTGATATTTTTTTTAAACAATTTAATGGGTATTTAATTTCATGTCTGTCCCGCTGATGCAAGCGTTGAAAATAGGATCTTATGTTTTTCGGCAAAAACTAAAGGGGAAGAAGCGTTATCCTCTGGTGATGATGTTGGAGCCTTTATTCCGTTGCAACTTAGAGTGCATTGGGTGTGGAAAAATTCAAAAACCCAATGAAATATTGAAGCAAAATATGACTCCAGAGCAGTGTTTTAATGCGGCTAAAGAGTGCGGTGCCCCTGTTGTCTCCATAGCAGGTGGGGAGCCATTGATGCACCCGCAAATTGTGGAAATTGTTAAAGGCCTGGTCGCCATGAAACGTTTTATTTATTTATGCACCAATGCCATTCTGCTTAAAGACATGCTGGATCAATTGCCGGTAACTCCTTATTTAACCCTTTCTATTCACCTCGATGGAATGGAAGAGGAACATGACCGTATTGTTGACCAAAAAGGAACTTTTAAGTTGGCCATTGAGGCAGTTAAAGAAGCCAAGAAGAGAGGGTTTAGAGTTACCAGCGCCACTACCTTTTTCGATGATACAACTGTAGAAATGGCAGAAGAATTTCTCGATTATTTAGCTCCTCTCGGGATAGACGGGGTGACCATGGCTTCTGCATTTCGATATCCGGATGCTCCCGACCAGGATCATTTTTTTGGACGGCGGCGCACATTTGATTTTTTTGAAAAATTGTTGGCGAAAAATAAAAAGGGCCGTTGGGATTTAAATCACTCCCCACTTTATTTACAGTTTTTGCGTGGGAAAAAAGATTATTCCTGCACTCCTTGGGGGAATCCAAACTATTCTGTACTGGGTTGGCAGAAGCCTTGTTACCTTTTGGACGATGGTTACGCGGAAACGTTTAAAGAATTGATGGAAACTACAGAGTGGGAAAGCTATGGCCATCAAAATAACCGGAAATGCGCGGATTGCACGGCACATTGTGGTTATGAAGCTACAGCAGTAGAGGATGCAACATCCAGCTTAAAGGGAATGCTTGATTCCGCCAAAGTGGTTTTTCAATAACCCAGTGCCTCCGTTAAGCAAATGGTTTTATCTATGGCGGGCAAACGCTTTTTCAGTACAATCAGGTATGGTTAGTTGTACCCCTCCGGGGCATGAAGTTTAAGGAAGGAGACATCACAGCCCCACGCCTAGTGGGCGGGTAGGATAGTCTTTTCATCTGTGTGAGCTTCGGCTAGTTGTTCTGATGTGAGTCCTTCTACCATTTTCATATTAGCGCCTTCGAGGTGGGCATTATTAATTTCAGCCTGCATAAAATCGGCGCGGACAAGATTAGCATTCTTTAGATTCGCATTTTTTAAGTTGGCCCAGCGTAGGTTGGCTCCCCGTAAATTGGCTCCGCGCAAATTGCAGTTCTCCAAGTTGGCATTTTTAAAATAAGCCCCATACAGATATGCCCCTTCAAGATCAGCATTACTAAGATCAGCACCCAACAGTACGGCTCCTTTTAAGTAACAATCTTTCAGTTTTGCTGATTCGCCATCGCGACCAGAAGTTTCCAGCCAGGTTTTGTGGTTGGAAAGGACCGTCTTCAATTCTGAGGCCGAGAGTGTATTCTCTTTGGAAGTTTTGGAGTCGATATTATTCATATCCACATTGTACATCCAGAGAAATTAGGACTGCAAGTTTTCCTGTTGGAAAACTATGGAGGAAGGAGGAAATATCTTCGGTTTTATTTCGAGCAAATTTTTACGAGGCCGATATTTTATTAAAAAGCTCCTGAAACTTTAAATTACCAGGATCAGCCTGAATTGCTTTTTCCATGGATTGCTTGGCCGACTCTTTGTTATTAGCCTTAAGATGAGTGTTAGCAAGCTGGTAATACGCCTCTGTATATGACGGATTGATGTTTAATGATTTTTGAAATGAGTCAATAGCTTTTTGAAGTTTCCCCTCTGTCTGATAAAGGATTCCCAAGTTGAAATGTGTGAGCATTCCATTATTATCGACCTCCAGAGATCTTAATAGAGTTACTTTGGCTTTTTCCAGATCACCCGCCAGGCGATAACTGTCTCCCAAGTTGTTCAGGTAAGTTGAGTTTGTAGGTTCGTAGGTAATAGCCTTTTGATAAAATTCAATGGCTTTTGGGAGATTGTTTTTCGTTTTATAGATATTTCCAATATTGTTCAATGCTTTGGAATCATTATCATCATGGTTGATGCCTACTGCATGCTCCCAGGTTTTCAAAGCTTCAACTTTTTTTCCTGAAGTGTATTGGACCATCCCCAAATTGATATGGGCCTGAACGTCATTTGGATTTAATTGGATAGTTTTTTGAAAACTATTTTTAGCCTCTTCATACTTTTTCAATCCAAAAAGGAGGATACCTTTTTTGCGGTAAATTTTTGGATCCTCAGGATTAAATTTTATGGCAAGGTCAAATTCTTCCAGAGCATTTTTGAACAGGCTCAACTGGGCTAGTTCCAATGCCAGTTTGTAATGTGATAAGGATTGATTGGCATCAATTTTCGTATCCTGGGAAGAGCAGGCAATTAAAAGGGAAGAAATTAAAACGAGGAGAAGAGAGCGTCTCATAGTCCAGATCCTTTGAACAATAAGGTGAAAAAAAGGGGCCAGCCATCAATGGCCGGCCCCTGAGATGAAACCTTAAATCTAGCCAGCTAGTCTAGTTGATACCTCGACCAGCTGCGGTAACACCATCAACCGCACCTGCGCTGGATATATTACCACCAATGGTGGAGTCCTGCATGTCGCCGACAAACTCCATGGAAAAACCAGTGCCGGCAGCTTCTATGAAAACTACTCCCCAAATATTCAGTTGGGCCAGATTTGAATATTTATTGGTTGTCCCTACAACGGTTGCTGTTGTGGGGGTTGTGTTCGTGGTAGTTACCCTGATTGAACCGAACTGCGCAGAATCGACAGTCGGAATCAGATGAGTCCGGGCATCTGTGAACCCCGAGTTTGAGCTATTAATGGTGCTATGGCTCTGGTTTACAACAAATATTCGATGGGTTTCACCTGCGTCCACCGTAAATACTGAAGCCCGGCCTGCAGCATTATTGGTCGTAGTGGTCATGCCAATAACTTCGAGCACTACACCGATCTGGGTCAAAGCAGTAT
>JAJDBH010000166.1 GCA_029261455.1 Nitrospinaceae bacterium | reverse complement strand
CATAGATATCGAGTATGTGCCCGGTTTGTTGCGTGGTCACTAATGCACCTGCCAAAGCGATCGGAACCGTTAATATGACTGCCCAGGGAATCGACCAGCTTTCGTATTGCGCAACCAGAAAGAGAAAAACAAAAGTTAGAGCTAGAATGAAAATAATGTTTCCTTGTGAACCAGCTTTTATTTCCTGATAAGACATTCCTGACCACTCAAAGGTCATATTCTGTGGGAGAACCTGTTTCGCCAGTTTTTCAATGGCTGCAATGGATTGACCAGTGCTGAACCCTGGTCCGGGACTCCCATTTACTTTAGCTGCACGGTACATATTGTAACGAGTCAAAGTTTCAGGACCTAGAATAGGTGAGGTCTTTGTCAAGGTGGCTAACGGAACCATTACTCCGTCAGAGCTTTTTACATAAATACGGCCGATATCATCCGGGGCATTCCTGTATTCTCGCTCGGCTTGGACTATTACCCGATAGACCCTCCCAAATTTATTGAAGTCATTGACGTATAGAGAACCCAGTTGGGCTTGCAATGTGGCAAAGATTTCATTAATGGGTATTCCCATGGCTTTTGCTTTCAAGCGGTCGATTTCTAATCCTACTTGCGGTACCTCCGCGCTAAAAGTGCTGAAAACATTATTCAATTCTTTAACCTGATTGGCTTCAAATACGAAACCTCGCATAGCTGCGGAGAGTTCTTGAGGGTCTCCACCTCTTAAATCTTGAAGTTGCAACTCAAAGCCGCTCGAATTCCCCAAGCTTCGAATAGGAGGAGGGGTGAAAGCAATGGCTCTGGCTCCGGGAACCTGGCTCATCATTCCCCATACCCGACCGACCAGGGCGTCGCTGGATAAATCCTTCGAGGTTCGTTCTTCCCAGGGTTTTAAGATGTTGATGACCGTTGCGGAATTTGATTTGTTTCCGCTGATCAAGCCAACACCAACCAGGGAAATAATATTATCAACCCCCGGTAATTCTTTCATCATATTCTCAACTTGGGTTGCGATAGCATCCGTTCGATTTAAAGACGCCCCATCTGGCAGTTGCAGATCTATAAAAATGACTCCCTGATCTTCTTGAGGAATAAATCCGGTGGCTGAGGATTTAAAAACCCAGTAGCCACCCCCGGCTATAAGCAAAATCAGCAAAACCGTGAATACAAAGCGTCTCACTATTAATTTCACAAAAAACAGATAGGTGTTTGTGACTTGTTTGAAAATGAACTCAAACCATCGCAAGGCAAACCAGGGGGCACTCGTTCTTTTTCTTAAGAAGATGGAGCATAAGGCAGGGCTTAGTGCCAAAGCATTAAGAGAAGAAAGCGTTACCGCAATAGAAAGAGTTACCGAAAACTGGCGGTAAAGTTGTCCTGAAATTCCCGACATGAATGCGACTGGAACAAAGACGGCCAACAAAACTAAAGTGGTGGCTATGACTGGGCCGGAAACTTCTGTCATAGCAATTTTTGCGGCTTCTTTAGGGGATAAGCCATCTTCTAAATGACGTTGGGCATTTTCAACCACAACAATGGCATCATCCACCACGATACCAATAGCTAAGACGAGAGCAAAAAGAGTCAGAGTGTTAATGGAGTATCCCATAGCCAAAAGGACGGCAAAAGTTCCTATTAATGAAACCGGGATATCTGCTGCCGGGATTAATGTAGCGCGCCAATCCTGAATAAATATGTAGACGACAAAAATAACTAATGCTAAAGCCACGAAAAGTGTTTCTATCAATTCCTTTAACGAATTATTAATAAATCGCGTGGAATCGTAGGGAACTACATACTTAATGTCCGAAGGGAACTGCTTGGACAAGCCTTCCATTTTATCTCTAATTCTTTGAGCTACATCCAGGGCATTGGCTTCAGGAAGTTGGTAGATCGCAAAATTTACCGTGGGAGAACCGTTTAACCGTGAAAGGACTTGGAATGTTTGTGAACTGAGTTCCACACGGGCGATATCACTCATTCTGACTACTGATCCATCCTCTTGAGCCAGAATAATAATATCTTCGAACTCAGAAACATCGGTGAGCCGACCTTTTGCTTGAATGGTGTATTGGAATTGTTGGTCTTGCGGGGATGGCGCTTGCCCAACAATGCCGGCAGCGGCTTGCAGGTTCTGGTCCTTGATGGCTTGAACTACATCATTACTTGTAATTCCCAGGTTCACCATTCGATCAGGATTCAACCAAATTCGAATTGAATAATCCAGTGCACCAAAAATTGAGACATTGCTGACTCCGGGAACTCTAGCCAGGACGTCTTTAACGTTGAGACTAATAAAATTGCTTAAGAATAATTGGTCGTAGGTTGAATTTGGGGAGGAGAAAGAGATGATTTGTAGAAACTCGGGAGATTGCTTTTTTACCGAAACTCCCGATCTGGTTACGTCTTCTGGGAGTTTGGGCGTAGCTAAAGAGATTCTATTCTGAACATTGACAGCAGCCATATCCGCATCAGTGCCGATTTCAAATGTGATGTCCAGAGTATAAACTCCACTATCCGTACTCTTTGAAGACATATAAATCATATTCTCAACCCCATTGACCTGTTCTTCAATGGGGGCCGCAACAGTACTTTCAAGTACCGATGCACTGGCGCCGGGATAAGAAGCTGTGACCTGAACGGTAGGGGGAGATATGTTGGGATACAGAGAAACGGGTAGTTGTGGTATGGAGACCAGACCCGCTATAACAATCACAATAGAAATGACAAAGGCGAAGCGTGGTCTTTCAATAAAAAAATGACTGAACATATTTCTATTTTCCCATTTTCTTAGCTGGGGAAGGACTAATCTGCACTATTGTGCCGGGTCGTACTTTTTGTGAGCCTTCTGATATAACCAATTCACCAACCTCCAGGCCGTGTTTGATGACCCAGTTGGTCTCATGTTTGTCGCCAACCTTCACAGGGCGTTTTTGGACACTTTTATTAGCATCGACCACAAGAACAAATTTCCCCTTTTGATCTTCCTGTATAGCCTTCTGGGGGACAACTCGCTCCAATGTCGTGTCATCTCTTCTGACCAGCACTTTTACAAATTGCCCAGGCATTAATATGCGGCGGTTGTGAGATAAATTGTTTTGCCCGGGCAATACATTTTTAGCAGGGTTGGCGAATATCGCCCGGATGATAACAGTCCCAGTTTTTTCATCCACTATATGGCTGACAAAATCTTCTGTGCCTTCGAAGGGGTACATCGTGCCATTGGACAGCTGGATTTTTGGAATGAAGGTGGTGGCTTTTCCCTTTTTGATCTGGTTTTGAAACTCTGTGAGTACCCCAGCCTCACTCACTGTAAACAAAACATAGACAGGGTCCATTTGTACGATGGTTGCAAGGGTTCCAGAATCCAAAGAAACCAGATTCCCTTCATCGACGGAAACCCGGCCTATTTTACCGTCAATGGGAGAGCGAATTTCTGTATAGCTTAGATTCAGTTTTGCCTTATCAAGATTAGCGTTTGCTTCCATCAATTCGGCTTCTGCCCTCAAATGGTCACTATTGGCCTTGTCCAAATCGCTTTGAGAAACAGCTCCTTTTCTTACGGATTTAACTCTGTTTAAGTAGGACTTTGCGTTGGCCAGCTTTGCCTTTGCTTCGGTAACTTTAGCCTCAGCAGCTTTTACTTCAATTTTGTAGGGTGCCTGCTCAATGATGAATAAAAGGTCGCCTTTACTTATTTCTTCGCCCTCTTTAAACTTTCTTTTTTCCAGGTAGCCTGTAACACGGGCTACCAGGTTCACAGTTTTCATGGCTGCCGTGCGGCCTACCAGTTCGTAAGTCTTGATCACTTTGCTTTTAACTACAGGGGTAACCGTTACTAAAGGTGGCGGTCTTTTTGATTGTGGGGCCGCTATGGTTGTTTCACTTTCACAACCACCAAGCAGAAAAGACATGGAGATCAATAACATAAACCTGAAAGGGCTTGTTTTACTCAAAATTTTGTACCCATCATTCGAGTTAATAAAGTGGGGCCTCTTGGCTGGTATCGGCCATGAGTGGTTTCCAGCCTCCACCCAGGGATTTATAGAGACGAATTAAATTTGAGACAACAGAACCTTCGCTGACAGCGAGTTGATCCTGAAACTGGAAAAGTGATCTCTCTGCCTCGAGCACATCTAAAAAATCTGATAAGCCAGCTGTATATAATTCTCGGGATAAACCTACTGCTCGTTCAGCTGCCTGGACAGATTTCATCAGGGTCTTTCTGCGAACTTGTTCTTGGCCGTAATCAATCAAAGCGTTTTCCACATCTTTGACTGCGATCAAGACAGATAATTCGTATTTAATCATGGCCTGCTCTTGCAACTCATCTTCGATTTTAATGTTTTGACGAATCCGTCCGGCGTCAAAAACGTTCCAGGTTATCTTTGGGCCAATCGAAAAGGCAGCAGCAGGTCCCGTGAACAGGCTTGCGGCAGATAAGGACTCCAGTCCGATGGAGCCAAATAAAGTCAATCTAGGGTAAAGGTCGGCGGTTGCAACCCCCACACGTGCAGTTTGAGCAGCTAACTCTCTCTCTGTGCGCCTTATATCAGGTCTCCGTCTAAGCAGGTCTGCCGGAACACCCACTGCTACTTCAATAGGAAGCACAGGGATGGACTTATATTTTTCGAGTTCATTCTTTAACGTTCCAGGAAATTCACCCAACAAAACAGCGAGTCCATTTTTTCCCTGTTCTATTCCTGTTTTCAGGGTGGGAACTTCTGACTTGGTGCTTTCGAGATTGTAATTTGCCTGTTCCAGAGTGAGGTTAGTTGTTAAGCCTGACTCCAGTCGATCTTTTACTATTTGTAGAGTTTCTTCCTGTGATTTTAGATTTTTTTCAGCAGCGGCAAGTCGAGCTTGAAATGTGCGAATTTCAACATAGTTCAGTGCCGCTTCTGCTGCTAGAGTTACAAGCGTGTCGTTCAACTCTTCCTCACGGGCTTCAACAGTTGCTTCGGCAGACTCGACGGAGCGTTTGATTCCACCAAACAAATCAACTTCCCAACTTGCATCAAAACCTGTTGAGTGAAGGGTATTTGCATCACCCGTTCCTGTTTCCTGACTGGATTGTTGACGGGTGGTGGAGGCTGATGCGTTGACAGTTGGGAAACGGTCTGCCTTGGCTATTCCTCTGCGAGCCCGTTCTTCCCGAACACGGGATTGGGCCAACTTCAAGTCCTTATTTCCCTCTATCGCTCGCTCAATCAACTGGGACAATAATGGGTCTTCCAAAGTCTGCCACCAGTCACCGAGCATTTCCGGTGTGATCTTTTTTACTGGAATAGGGGGCTGATCGCTAGTTTCTTCTTGTTCAGGTTGCTCTATTTTGGTTTCTTCCAACTGGGTGCTGAATTTTTCAGGTACTTTTTTCTCTGGTGGGACGTAATCAGGCCCAACCGTCGCGCATCCTGTAAAAAAGAAAAACATAATCCCCAATATGAATATTGAGGACTTAATAAGTTTCGAGAATTTATTTGTTTGTGTAGGTGGCATGTGAGAAATGTGAATAGTTGCTTAAGTTTACTATTTTACAACTAATACATTCACATCGGGGAAAATGTTTTTGCATGAATAACCGAAGGCTGGATAAATGAGGCTTGTGTTTGTTCAATCAATTGCACGTTGACAGGAAGTACAATCTGTTGAATGATCATCAGCATTATAATTTTGTAAATGCTTGTCCTTAATTACCCCCCCCAAAAAAAAGAGTTATGAGAAAAATCTCATAACTCTTAGATAAGTAGGGTGAGTAGGGAATACCAATCACGCAGTAAGTATCTGTCCCAAAAAATTTGTATCAAACAACGGGTCTGATTTTTTTCCTGCGTTAGCGGTTATTACATGCCTACTTTTTCGCGAACCTGATCCATAACTTTGGCATCAATAGTCGTGATGCCATTTTCCGTAGCAAAACTGATGACCGTTTTCTTAGCCATTCCACGTACGAAGAAGGGAACACGTTTGATACGTTCCAAAGCTTCTTCAGTCCAGATCAGATCATCTTCAGAGTTGGTACTTTTGAGTTCTTCTTTAGCCTGAGCCAGAGAAGAGCCGACCGCCGACATAGGTGATGTGCTGACATCGGTGGCACCGCCCATTTCTACTCCCAGTTTGCTGACAAACTCGGTTTCAAATTTATTGGTGAGCATGGCGATGCTGTGACCACACTTTTTACATTTAAATTTCATCGCAAGATTGGCGTTTTCTTCCGGCATGATGCCTTCAGTTTGTGTTTCCATCTTGACGTCACAAGGGATACAAAGGAATTTCATTTCTTCTCCTGCTATTTTGTGGTGAATTTTTGAATATTGTCAACGGCCTCGGCAATTGCTTTGCCCGTAACAGAATCTTTAAACTCGCTATAAAAAAGGTTTCCCGATTGACTGCGTGACACGCGAGTGTCAAAGGGGATCTTTCCAATATAGGGAATATCTTTTCTCTCGCTTAGTTTATGCACGTCTTCTCCATCGAATAATTTTCCTTCTTTATCACAATGAGGGCAGACGTAGGTGGCCATATTCTCGATCAATCCGATGATAGGCACTCCCATTTTGTTGTTCTTGGTGATTGACTTGGTAACAATATGCTGTGAAAGCGGGGAGGGAATGGTGATCTCAACCACTCCTGCCAGTTCGGGAATCAATGAACGTATGTTGTCTATGCGGTCACTTCCAGGTGGCATATCGATGAGAAGGTAGTCCAGCTCACCCCAGTTGGTGTCTGCCAGCAGTTCACGTATGGCTGTGGATTCCATAGTGCTGACCCATACTGCTGTGGCATCAGCTTCTTCAGTCCACATAACCGGTGTGTCGGCGGTCTTCACCAACATATCCATCGACATGATACGGATTCCCTGATGTCCGATTCCAGGTTCCAGTCCATTGTCCTTCATTTCAAGCTGGATATCGTTACCGACCCCTAAAAGGTGACCGATGCTGGGTCCGTTAAGATCGGCATCGAGTATCCCGACTTTATTTCCCCGGTCTGCAAGGCAAGAAGCAATATTAGCGGTGATAGAGCTTTTGCCAACACCGCCCTTGCCGCTCATTAAAGCGACTTTATATTTAATTTTATCGAGACGGGCCCGTAGTTTTTCGCCTAACTGAACCACCTGTCCGATAATATTGGATCCACCATCACCCTCAAGATCCTCATACGTTTTCATGAAAAACTCCTTAATTACTCCGGATCTTTAAATATACCGGCCTTTTGATTGTTGGAATTCAATTTTTCATCTTAAAGTAAAAACTACCTGTTTTAAAGGATTTCTTGGGTTTCTAGTCAGAAAAGATTGCGCTTGAGATATTTATTACACGATTTGGTGGTTTTTGGTTGACCCTATAGGTTTAACTCATTTATCTTAGCAAGTTTAGCCCTTGTGCAATGGGTAAGGTTTTTAATATTTTGGAAGGTAAAGCATGGCATTGACGGAAGAAGAAAAGCAGTTGATTAAAGAGGAAGAGACATTACTGGAAAATACCTTGCAGTCGTTATGTCAACAGCTCCCTCTGGTACAGGCCTCAAAGATAAGCGCCAATGCAGCGGCCCGTGAATTGACCAAACAAGTGGTCAATGAATGGAATCATGAAGAAAGGCAACCTCTGGTTTCTGATGAGGCTGTGGCTCACCGCATTTTAGATATACGCAAAAATAGTGATAAAGCTCTGTACGAACTGATTCAGGAGCCCTATTTTGGCAAAGTTTGCACAAAAGAGGAAGACGGTAGTGAGGTGTCTTTCCTGATCGGGAAGAAAAGCAATATTGAAGCGGGGATCGTAGACTGGAGAAATGGTCCCATTGCAGGGTTATATTTCAATTATAAGCAGGAAGAGGAGTTTTACGAGGTCATTAATCAGCGAGAACGCAGCGGTCACATTCAATTGCGCCGATCGTACAGGGTTGAAAATGGCCAGCTGATGCAAATTGATACCCCCGAAGGGGTTTTCAGAAGAAACGAGACGAGTTGGGAAAAACTAGATGTCGAGGATGAAATCGCCGCGCATCGTTCAAGAGCCGTCGGGTCAACTGAAAAACGATTGCCAAGCATTCTTTCTTTAATCACCAAGGAACAATTTGAACTGATCACCAGTGACGCTGAACGGCCGGTCATTATTCAAGGGTCGGCAGGCTCGGGTAAAACTACTGTAGCCCTGCATCGACTGGCCTGGCTCCTGCATGAAAAAAACTCCTTCGCCAAAGCGGAGAACACCAGAGTGGTGGTGATGAACAAATCTTTGCAGATTTACGTCAGCGCGACTTTACCGTCTATGGGCATTGATGGTGTGCAAGCTTCAACTTTCAATAGCTGGGCATTATCCATCATTGGCAAGGCGGTTCGTGGGCGGCCTTTCTTTAAATTCCTTAATGTTCCTTCGTTTGTTGAGGAAATAAAGTTCTCTGAAGAAATCCTCAAGGCTCTTGAAGGTTGGGTGTATAAACAAGCCAAATCCTTGAATGATGATGTGGCGCAGGTTTTTAAAAAATGGCCCGGCCAATTAAAGGCTTGGAAGAAGTCGGAAACTACAGCATTGTTGCCACGACTCAAAGATTTTATCCATGATGTCAAAGGGTCCAGCTTGCCCAAGTTTGACAAGGATAAATGCCTGGAGTTTCTGGAACGTAAAAGCTTCGACCTGGAAGATTATGTTCAGGATGTCTACAACTTGTTGTCGGACTCCGAACACCTCAAAGCCCATCTTCCCCCTGATCCAAAGCTTGACTCCAATCTGGATTACCTGAAAAGGTTGACGGACAAAAACCGTGAGAAGAATAACCTGGATTATTTCGACATGTCTCTGGTTCTGCGTCTCATTCAGATTAAACACGGGGGACTACCGGATGGTAAGGGTGGAGTGGTCACTCTCGATCATTTGGTGGTCGATGAAGCGCAAGATTTTGGCCCGGTTGAATTTGCCATCATGACCTCTGCTGTCAGTGATAAACGCCAGATGACCATTGTCGGTGATGTGGCGCAGAAAATTCTGTTGGCGAGAAAATTCATCGGTTGGAACAAGGTTGTGGAAAATTTGGGAATGGAAGAGGATTCCATTATACGCCTCGAAGTTTCCTTTCGTTGTACTGTTCCCATTATGACTTTGGCGCATAAAGTGGCGGGAGACCCGAAAAAAGTTGAGGGCAGGGCAGGCCCTGACCCAGAGTGGAAGAAGTCTGATGATCGGGAAAGCATGCTGGAACATCTGGTGGAGTGGAGCAATCGTCTGATCAAGGCCGACCCGTATAAGCTCATCGCTATTATTTGCCGCTATCCAAAGCAGGCTATGGAGCTAAAAGAGGAGCTTGAAGAGTATTTGTCGGGTGAAGTTCGTCTGGGGCACCGTGACCAGTTTTCTTTCGAACCCGGTATTATGGTGACCAATATTCATCAGGTCAAAGGGTTGGAATTCGATTCTGTAGCCATGGTTGAACCCGATGAAGATAATTATCCTATTAGAAGAGAAGAAAGCAGGAACATGATTTATGTGGGAATCACCCGAACCCAGGATGACCTGCTTTTGACAACGGTTAAACCTTATTCGCGGGTATTCTTCTATGACAAATAAAAATAATTTAATTAGTATTATTTCTTTAAAAAGTGTTGCGAAACTGAGAAGGCGGACTATATTGTTGTTGTAAGGGATTTGAGACCCACCTTAACAAAGGAGGTCGGTATAGAAACTGATAGTCCACCAAAAAAGTATAGTAAAACCAAATTGAAAGTTCGCATATAAATGTGAACGGACCCGCAGAGATGGCAAGACGGGCCAAAAAAAGAGAAAAAACGCGTTGAGCAGTTGCAACGCGTTTTTTATTTATATGCATAGGGTGGAATGGAAAAGAAATATCTTCTTTTAATAGAGTATGAAGGCACCGCTTACCACGGTTGGCAGATGCAGACAAATGCCTTGTCCATTCAGGAAGTCGTGGAAAAGTCCCTCAGCCGAATCCTAAATAAACCAACTAATGTTTTAAGTTCTGGCAGAACCGATGCCGGTGTTCATTCCGAAGGAATGCCGGCCCATTTTGTAGCTGAATTAAAAATGTCAGTGAGCCAGATACAGCTCGCTCTTAACAGTCTTCTTCCGCACGATATTAGCATTAGAGAAGTGCGCGAAGTTCCGATGATGTTCAATGCCCGTGGCTCTGCCAAGAGCAAACTCTACCGTTATACCATTTTAAATAGAGATTACCCTTCGGCGCTCAATTTCCGCCGTTCCTGGTTCATCCCCCATGAACTGGATATTTCGGCCATGCAAAAAGCGGCTGAATATTTGTTGGGAGAACACGACTTTACTTCGTTCCGCGCCGGTAACTGCAACGCGAAATCTCCGATCCGGACTATGAATCGGGTTGAAATTTTAGAGCAGGAAGGTTTCCTGCACTGTGAGTTTGAAGGCAAGGGATTCCTCAAGCATATGGTGCGTAATTTTGTAGGAACCCTGGTGTATGTAGGCAAGAAAAGAATTCCACCAGAACAAGTGAAAACCATCCTCGAAGCCCGCGATAGAAAAGCAGCGGGCCCCAACGCTCCATCTCACGGTCTCTGCTTGATAAAGGTGGAATACTAGAAGCTACAGGAATCAGCAAGGAGTCTTTGTAGAGGGAGAGGTCTTATTTTTTATTTTCCTAATTTCCTGCCATTTGGATTGAAGATTTTGAAGTGGCCAAGGCCGCGTCTGGCCATGGCATATTTCATTGCGGTTTGCATCACTCCCAATCCATAAGTTACGCTGCGACTGAAGCTGATGGATGAAGCGTCGTCAAAGTAAAGAGCAGGGCAGGAGACTTCCCCGACTTCAAAGCCAAAATACAGGGTCTGGCAAAGCATCTGATTGTCGAACACGAAATCATCGGAGTTTTCCAGTAATGGAA
>JAJDBH010000165.1 GCA_029261455.1 Nitrospinaceae bacterium | reverse complement strand
TGAAATTCCACCAAATACAGGAAATATTGGTCGGCTGTGTGTAGCCACAGCCACTCCCTTGCACCTGATTGACCCGCTCGGATTCGATATCTCAGACCCTCAGGTGAAACGCGCCGGCCTGGATTACTGGCAGCACCTTGCGCTTTCCCGCCATAAAAACCTGCAAGCCTATTTAAATAACAAGCCGCCCGAAGCACCTCTTGCCCTGCTAACCAAAAAAGCAGAGCGCTCCCTGTACGACCACAAGTTTATAGCTGGAACTCATTTGGTATTTGGAAACGAGACATCCGGGCTATCTGAAGAAATGTTGAACCGGCAAGATGGGGTTGCACTGCGTATTCCTATGGTCGATGACCGAGTCCGATCGCTCAACCTTTCAACAGCAGCAGGTATTGTCCTGTATGAAGCAATCCGCCAAATGACTTCGGAGACAAAGGATCAAACTGGTTGAAGGGTAATGCTCAAAAAAAGTTGGCCGTCGTCCAATTGAAAAGGAACCACAAAGCCGGTACCGCAGCTTTCCTGGACTCCTTCCTCTCCTGTCTCCAACCATTTGGATTCAGGAAATCCAAGTTGTAGTTCCATCTCAGTTCCTTCTGCCAGAGGGTCATCATTGGGATGGATCAAATGGTGACAGAGGCCTGCCATACTGGTTAAATGAGGTTTGACAGCGCCTCCAATAATATTATTCAACTCACCTACAATCCCGCATACCATCTCCATATCAACCTCACCAAATAACGTTTCATAAATGGTGCAGGCAGCTTTTTTCGGAAACATAAGCATCAATTCTATTTTGATACCTATTTTTGGATCGGTAAGGCTGATTGAAGAAACCAATTCCCCAATAACTTCTTTTTGGTCACATTTACTTTCAGGCTGCGCCTGCACCATGTACTGCCCCAGTCCCTCCAGCGTACATTGCACAAAAACGTCCACCAATTTTTCCGGTACGCCTCCCTCTACATCAACCTCTTTGGAAACGACATCCTTTTTTTCCTGAGGATCTTTTTTATAGCGCTCACTATCAGCCAGGCAAACGAACCCGTTGTTGCCATTTCCAAGACGATTGAGTGTTTCAGAAAGGTCTTGCGGGAAAAAAGGTTTGGTCAAGAGACCGTTAGCGCCTGCACTCAGAATATCCGCCATCATTTGAGCCGAACCATCGGAGCTGATCACAAGAAACTTGACCTTGTTAATGGACTCATCTGGATTGCCTCTGATATCCGACAACAATTGCAGACCATCCCTGCACTTCATGTGACGTCCCGCTGTCACCAGATCAAAGGACATCAAATCGGTCATCATGGCCGCTTGATTGCCATCGCCTGCCAACGTGATGTTTTCCACTTTTAATCCCATTTCAACAAGATATTTTTTTATTAAGCGACACATCAGGGCAGAATTATCTGCAACCAATACTTTCCAATTCTGAATAGAATTTTCCATTTATGTTAATCCCTTAAACAAAGTTTGATCTCTATATAATAAGATTAAATAAACCACACCCTCGTTAGTTAAAAAACCCAAACACTCCTTAGCTCTCTTATTTTTGCCACCTGAAGGGCAGAGGCCCTAAATACCCCTAAACCCATTTTCAACCGCTTTCCAGATATTAAAAACTATTAATTCCCCTTTAATCAGCACTTAATATTTTTTTCCTATAGTGCTTATAGAACAACCGAGAATGTTGAATCCCTCGATTTAAGTAGAAAGGATGCTCCCGGATTTGACAACACCTGAAACCAGGTTTTTTTCAACCAGAAACACTTTTCATCACCCCTGAGGTAGGAGGACACAATGAATAAGAAACTAATAATCGCGCTGACAATCGTAGCAGGAATGATGGTAACCACGACCGCCCAGGCTGGCGGTAAATGTCCACAGCCCAGAAAAACCAAATCCGCTCCGGCCAATATTGCAAAATTAGCCATTCCCGGCGGAGCCGACGCTGCAGCTGGTAAAACCTTGTATCAAAAGGCTGCCAAGCCGATGGCCTGCAAAATGTGCCATGGTGCCAAAGGCGATGGAAACGGCAAACTGGGCAAGGCATTGAAACCCAATCCACGGAATTTCACCTGTCAGGACACCATGGCAGACGTTTCCCCAGGGCAAATGTTCTGGATCATCAAAAACGGTTCCAAGGGAACCGGCATGACAGCACATGGAAAATCACTTTCTGATAAGGACATCTGGAATGTGATCAAGTACGTCCGTACCGATTTCCTGAAGGAATAGGAAATCAGACTGACACCAAAACCCGAATTTCGGCCGGGAACTCAAACTGATACCAACTCACGCTAACCCGGCTTAATCCATAAGGAGGACAGAATAATGAAAACCACAAACAAAGTAGCACCTATCCTGATGACTCTCTTGATGCTCGGTATGGCCGCAACTGCAACCGATGCGCTGGCAAAAAAACAGAAATACAAAGCAGGTAAAGTAGACGGTGGTGGCAGCATCAGCGGTGTTGTAACACTGAAAGGTGATGCACCTGCGCCAATCATGGAAGATTTGAACAAAGGCAAGAACGTCGAGTTCTGCATGAC
>JAJDBH010000164.1 GCA_029261455.1 Nitrospinaceae bacterium | reverse complement strand
AAAAAGTTCGATGCAAGTACGGGGTATAGAACAAAATCAATGCTTGTGGTCCCTTTAACAAACCATGAGGATGAGGTGATCGGTGTCCTGCAACTATTGAATGCCAGAGATGTAAATGACAAGAAGAAAGTAATACCTTTTTCTCCTGACTATGAAAGTCTGGTTGAATCCCTCGCCTCACAGGCGGCGGTGGCTGTAAGTAATAGCTCACTCATAAATGAATTGAAAACCGTTCATCAAACCCTGATTGGCGCAAGAGACCGTGCTGAAGATGCCAGTCGCGCTAAAAGTAATTTTCTGGCAAATATGAGCCATGAACTACGTACTCCAATGAATGCCATAATTGGATACAGTGAAATGCTTCTTGAGGATGCCGAAGAGGAAGGCTTGGATGATTTTCAATCTGATCTTGATAAGATTCGCTCATCTGGAAAACATTTACTTGGGTTGATTAATGAGATTCTGGATCTTTCTAAAATTGAAGCCGGGAAAATGGAAATTTTTCTAGAAAGCTTTGATATCAATAAGCTGATCAATGAAGTTGAAGCGACAATGCATCCCTTGGCAGAAAAAAAATCAAATAAGCTAATTATTGACTGCCCTCCAGATGCTGGGGCAATGGAGGCAGATGAAACTCGGGTGCGCCAGATGCTCCACAATTTGTTGAGCAATGCCTGTAAGTTTACTGAAAACGGTACCGTCACTTTGAAGGTCACGCGCTCAACCCATGAAGGTATAAACTGGATTACTTTTGATATCATTGATACGGGAATGGGAATCCCGCAAGATTCGCTGAAGAACTTATTTCTTGAGTTTTCTCAAGTCGATAACTCCTCGACCCGAAAGTTTGGAGGAACGGGACTTGGGCTTGCTATCAGCAGGCGTTTTTGCCTGATGATGGGAGGAGATATAACCGTTGAAAGTGTTGAAGGAAAAGGGTCAACGTTCACCATTGAAATGCCCTTGAAGGTTGTGCCTAAGGCCACTCTTCGCCGAAGAGCCAGTGACCGATCATAACTGTTTCTTACTATTGCACTTTTTCATCCCACCAGCTTACTCTGCTGTAAAAAATAAGTCACAATTATCAGGACGTATTCATTGAACAAAGCTGACGGGCATTTATTGAATGAGGAAAGTTTGATTGATAGTTTTTCCAAACACGCTAGAACATACGACCGTTACGCTCAATTACAAAGATCCATGGCTGAAAGACTGGCCTCTCTCCTCCCTACCCCATTACCCGATAGTGTTCTAGAGATTGGATGCGGAACAGGACTATTTACAAGACATCTCCTGACGCAACCGGTAAAAACACTCATCCTCAACGATATAGCTCCGGGAATGCTGAAGATTTTAAGTAATTCACTTACACTGCCTTTAAGCGCTAAGTTAGTTCCTGGAAATGCAGAAAGGATTCATTTTGATAAAATGAATTTGGTCTGTGCAAATACAGTATTTCAGTGGTTTAAAGATACACAAAAAGTGCTGAAAAAAATAAATCAAGCCTTAACTACTGATGGAAGATTAATTTTCAGTACGTTTGGTCCCAAAACCCTTATAGAGTTTAGGGAAGCCGCAAACTTGATGAGTCCTATAGCACTTTATAACAAGGAACGCTGGGTAGAGATGATACGTGACTCGGGTTTTTCCATAAATTCTATGAATGTGGAAATTAGAAAAATATTTTTTTCAAGCAGCCTGTCACTATTAAAAAATTTGCAACAGATTGGTGCAGCACCAATCCGAATGGTTAAAACGGGTGGGCTCCGAAAATTGATGCGTGACTATGACTCCAGATTTTCAACAACACAAGGAGTTTACTCAACTTGGGAGTTGTATTATTTTTCCTTAGTTCGTGAAAAGTGATTTGCGCTATTTCATTACTAGCTCCCTTAGTTAATGATCATTTCCAAATAAACTGTCATTCTAAATGAACAATTTAGTTCTAAAAAGAAACCTTGCCTCCTTGAAAAAAATGGATCCTGTTTTATTTGAAAGGATATCATCCTTAAAGGTGACAAAATTTTACGCCACGACAAAATCCAAGTCTGGGCATCCTGCTCTTGTTCATATTGATCAAGAGGGTAATCGAAAGCAAGTCGATAGTATTTTTGATCCAGTTCGCGATGCAACCCGCAATTTAGAGAGGCTTGAAATTGATAAATCCATAAACTTTGTCGTACTGGGATTAGGCCTGGGCTACCAGGTTTCTGAGATTGTTAAGCAATGCTCTACGCAAGCAAAGATTTATATATTTGAAAAAGATCCCGAGTTGTTTGCACTTGCTATCCAAGAGGTTGATCTTTCATCGATCTTTGAACATCCAGGTGTGAGACTGTTTATTGATTTAGATATCCGCGAGATAAGCGGTTTAATGGATCCGGAGCGAATAAATTTCACCCTCAATGAGTACTGTCTTGTTAGTCAAAAGGCACTTGTAGACAGAAATATTGAATATTACGGGGTCTTATTTAAAGAGATTGAAATCTATTTTAAGGAAAGCAAAATTAACTTAAAGACTCAAACTATTCATTCCAAACTTTATTATAAGAATGTTTTTTCGAATTTAGATTGTTTGATGAATAGTCCCGGAATCAAATCCCTGAAAGGTTCTTTACCTGATATCCCCGCATTAATTTGTTCCGCAGGACCGTCTTTGGATAAAAACATTCAACTTCTTAAATCTTCTCGCAAAGGTTTTTTTCTGATCGCTGTTGCAACGGCTCTAAAACCCTTGCTTCATAATGGAATTCTACCCGATTTGGTCATTTCAATAGATCCTGATGAAATAACCATTCGATCCTTTGATTTCCTCAGGGATACCGGTGACACATGGCTTGTTTACAATGCTGCAGTGCCAAACACAATTCCCAAATATTTTCTCAATAAAAAGATGGCGTTTGACTTGGATATCCACCTTGCAGAATGGTTCAAAAAACACTCGGAAGAAAAAGGAAGCTTAGGAAAAACAACTTCTGTTGCGCACTCTGCTTTTAACCTAGCTAAATTTTTATCCTGTTCTCCTGTCATCCTGCTAGGTCAGGATTTGTCTTTCCACAAACAACGTCTACACTGTAAGCACTCCTTTTATTTTGATGATCACATCAATTTAGTAAGCCGGTTTAAACAATTCTCCTATTTAAACCGATTGAGATATATTGATTTTGGTCAAAACCTAACTGAATGCGTAGACATATTTGGGTGTCAGGTTAACAGTACTCTTGCTATGGATAGTTACCGGCAAATATTTTCCGATAGTCTTAATATGTCTCAAACAGTTATTAATGCAACGGAGGGTGGAGTAGCAATAAATGGAATGAAGAACCTTTCACTAAGAGAAGCACTTCATCAATATTGCCGCAATTCAATACGGGAAAAACTTGATGCATTGATGACCTCTATGCCGATTGACAAAGGAACTCAAATATCTTTGCGTGAGTCTATAAATAGATTGATAGCCAATTTAAAAAATACTGCTAAAAAAATTGATGCTATCAAATCTAAATATGGAGATACTTTATTGAACGATCAAAAGCAGTTTTTCGTGAACGACATGGAATCTTTATATAAAAGCATGCTGGAATATAAAGAGACTGCTCTGTTACTTCAAGGTTATGACTTTGCTGGCTTTTCAGATTGGTACCGTTCAAATAGTCAGATTTTGAGTAAAAAAGAATTGTCTAAAGAAAATAATCTATTAGATGAAGAGTTTGAGAGGGATCTTAAGCTTCTTAAAGTTTTGGAGGCTTCTGTGGAGTATTTACGGATAAATTTTGAAAAGTCTCTTTCTTTAGCAAATTAGATTTTGATCGCTTCAATCACACTACTTCCTTGTTCCAACTCGCAATATTTGAATTTCCCAAATCCATTCTTATTCAAAAGCTTTTCGGTTTCCTTGATTGTATAAGTTCTTCCGGTAGCGGTGAACAACAACATGGTTAAAGAGAACAGAGCGCCATCAAAGGGTTCTGTACGATTATCCTTCAAGAATAAATCAACTAATATAAAACGACCACCCGTTTTGAGAGATTTGTAGATTTTTTTAAACATCCTCGAATTTTCTTTATCATTATAAATGTGGAGAATATTTGAATACAAAACAGTATCTATTTCTTTCCCAAGACTAACCTCAAATAGATCTCCATCCATAAAAGTAAATCTTTTGAAAATTGAGGTTTTTTTAATGATAGTTTTTGCAACTTTAAGGGTGGCCTGCCGGTCTATTAATACAGCTTGCGCTGACTTATCATTTTTTAGTATCTCAACAGAATAGGAGCCGGGCCCTCCTCCGAGGTCTATAAGCTTCCCAACGGGCTTGCGTGTAATAAATTTTGCTAATGGTTTAGAAAATTTACTGCTCCTTTCATGCATTGCATGGGTGAAAGATTCACGAAATTTCGGGTCATCATCACCAAACTCCGATAATTTTCTGCCATTTTTAATAATCTTAATCAAGTCTGACCATTCGTCTCGGTTCTCTCTGCGTAAAAACACAGTACCTCTTTTGTAATGAGGACTCTGCTCACAAAAATACTTAAAACTGTCTGGTGCATTGGAAAAAGTGTTCCCAGTTTTCTTTAGAGCTCCCAAGGAGGCCAGAGCATTAAGCAAAGCCTCAGCACCTTCTGGTTGAATGCTTGCTTTTTTTGCCAGAGTCGAGGGGGTTAAACATTTCTTCCCTAAATGGGTAAACACTCGGAACTCCAAAGAGGCCATGAGGATGTTAGCCTCCTCTAATTGGTCGATTTTTTTAATAAACTGCTCAAATTTTAAAAAGGCCATAATTGATAGAATCCTGAATCATTATGATTAACAATATAAATACTTTATATGCCTATAATTGCTAAAAATTACTTAATAGAAAATTAATCAATATTTTATATTGACTAATGCCTAATAATACTACTAAAATGTAAAATTCAATATTTCAATTAGTTAGCAACACGGGGGGGGGGAATGAAGTCTAATTTAGAAAACAGCCTGAAACAAATCGAAGTGCCAGAACCTGCCGGTCTCATCAAACAAGCTGAAGAGTTTGAAACGAAATTGCGTGAAGAAAATATAAGTTTATATAGAGAGCTTAGATTACAAAATTTTAAAGTGAATGCTAAGAATAAACTTTCAAAAAACTTGGATGCAGAGTAAACCAAAGCAAAGGCAACGATCAGCTCTCCTGAGATGTATTGGGCAAGACCACGATAAAAGCTGGACCCTCCCCTGCTCCGATCATTGTGTTAATACTAACTCCATGCCGCTCAACATTATTTGATGTAGCAGAATTACAAGGCTAATAGTTTTTCCACTTCTTGCGCCAAATTGTAACCAGAACCAAACCAATTCCCTCTTAAAATCCCATTTTTATCAATCAAAAGAGTTGAAGGCGTTCCTTGAAGTTGGTAGGCCTCAAATGTTTTCGCTTCAAATTTCTTGTTTTTCATATAACTCATCACCTGTTTTAAAATGAGTTTTTGGTTTTTAGTAGGGAAAGTGTCAAATTGCGGAAAGTCTTTTTCAATGAACTTTTGAGCGTCCACCAAATAGTCATCTGATTGATACGGAACCACTTTATCCCAGGCCACCGGGAAAGGTATAGAATAATCAAGACAGTTATTATCTAGTAGTCCTCTAGAAAATAAAACCTCATGTGTCTCTCCCACTACTTCTCTTGAGTCGACCAGTTTTTTTAAGTTTTCAAAAGTATTTAGATGGAAATCTTCAAAAGCTGTAGCCAGTCCCCAGACTAGTAGTGGGGAATCTATGAATTTCTCCCTCACCTCAAGGGTTTCAGGAATTCCATGAGTGAAGCAGCCGGGACAATTGACCTGAAATACTTTTATTAATATGGGTCTTCCAAGTTCATTACTGATATTGGTTGGAGGACCACCCAACCATTCTTCGATATCTAAGTCAATGGCTTTAGAATTAACCTGTGGCATGAGATGGTTCATCATTAACAACATTAATCAAACGCTGGATCATATTGCGCATCTTTTCTGGAGGGTTTTTATCAAGTGCTTCTTCAAGCAAATAAATGGCACGGCTTTTTTCTCCCTGAAGATTATGAATGATTCCTAGCATGAAATAAGAAATAAAACTTTTGTCACCTTGTGCATAATTATCCAGTACTTTCTGGAAATGTTTAGTAGCAGTGGGATATTTTTTTAAACGAAAATAGGCTGATCCTATACCAAACTGAATGTTGTCCTGTATAAATAGAGGGGGATTTTGTTTTTTAAGTTTCAAAAATAACTTCAAACTCTTTTCAAAGTGACCATCTCTAAATTTTCTCATTGCTAAATTGTAGTCAGCGATTGAAAAAATGATGGGTGGTTTAACTGCCATTATTTTTTTTAATTTTGCTTCTGCGGCTATAAAACCTACTTTTGACATTTCGAGATCCTTCTGCATGCGCATTTTTCGTTCACGCTCAGTTTCGATCTGCTGACCATATTTGGATTTCATCGAATCAATCATAGGGTCAACTTGGCTCATCGAATTAAAAAGAGCAAGTTCTCGATTAGAAAAGGAGGCATGGTTCACGAATAGAATCTCAATTTCCTGGGTTAGGTCGTCCAACCATATTTGGTTAGCCCTTCTTGTGGACAAAACGGTTTCATCTGGTGGGTACCAGGAATGTCTTTCCTCTTGATTTATTGGCCAGTGATTTCTTTCTGATGGCAGATAGCCACCACAACCACCCAAAAATAAGGCCAATAAAATAATGAGATAATTTTTCACTGCACTTTTCATCGTCTAGCGGTATATAATAAATTATATTTTAACAGCAACTAGTTTATCTAATTACCCCTTATTTATCAAGCTATTAGACATATGAAGAATTACTATTCCGTTTTGGGGCTTCCTAATGGTGCTTCAGACGATGAGATCAAAAAGGCTTATCGCAAATTAGCCATGAAATATCACCCTGACAGAAATGAGGGCAATAAGAAGGCAGAAGATAAGTTTAAAGGAATAAGCGAAGCTTATGCAGTTTTAAGCGATAAGAAAAAAAGGAATCAGTATGATCAGCATGGCTCCGAGGGCTTTCATCAAAAGTATTCCCAGGAAGACATCTTTAGTGACTTTGATATGGATGATATCCTTAGGGGCTTTGGTGGAGGAGGAAACCCCTTTCAAGGGCAGGAAAGATCTGGGTTTGGCAACCCATTTTCTCACGGGAGACCTCCACAACGTGAAGCTCAAATAGCCCCGGTTAAAAAGGAGTGCTCGATTTCTTTTGAGGAAGCAGCAATGGGTTGCCAGCGCACGATTTCTATCGCGAGGAACGGCACTCATGAGGAAACCAATGTGAAAATCCCCTCAGGAATCGTACACGGAAAGGTTATCCGTGTAAAAGGAAAGGGGCAAACGTCAATAGCGGGAAACCGTCGTGGAGACTTACATCTCCTTATTCATGTACATCCTCATCCCCTTTTTCGTCGTGAAGGAAAAGATGTGGTTGTGGATGCAGAAATAAAGTTAACCCAAGCACTTTTAGGTGCAACGATTGAGGTTGAAACATTAAGTGGCATTAAATCGGTCAAGATTCCTCCAGGAACCCAGAATGGTACCAAATTGCGGCTAAAAGGTGTTGGAGTCAAGTTTTCATCAGGAACTCGCGGTGATCAGTTAGTAAGGCTTGTAGTTAAAATACCCAAGGAGCTCACCCAAGAGCAACTCCCGCATATTCAGTTTTTACAGGGTACTGGAATTTGACAATCTGAAATTATTTTTTATATACAGTGAATCTTACAAAGGTTTTCGAGCATCTTTTAAGATATCACTTTAATTGGAGTATTTTGTGGCGCGCGTTAATTTCAAAACAGACAATGTAACTCATGAAGTCGAGGATGGGACTCCTCTCATAGATATATGTGATGAGGTTCAGGTTTCTCTATCTTTTGGTTGTACAGAAGGAACTTGTGGAGTTTGCGAGGTAACAGTAGTGGAAGGAAAAGAGAACGTATCCCGTATTACAGAAGAGGAAAAGGATTATTTATTACCTGAGGATCTAGAGGAAGGAATGCGGCTGGGCTGCCAGGTTAAAATTCGTAAAGGAGATGTGACATTAAACTGGAAGAAAGTGAAAGTGTAATAATGAACTATCTATAAACCACTGTCTTTGATTTCACTCTCAACCTTCTTTATCATCCATTCCTTAATTTCAGCGGCAAGTTTTTTAATATCATCGTCAATTTGTACGCCAGAACAGAGTTTGCCGGCCAACTCTGCGTAGCTCATTGCTTCACTGGATTCGCCAGATTCCTGACAAGTTCTGGACATGTTCCAAACGGCTTTAGTTTCCATAAGTAGGTCAGCATTCTTTTTTCCAAGGGTGCGAGAATGCCGGAAACAAATCAAGGCTTTTTCATAGCGACTTATTTCTAAATAAGAGTTCCCAAGGTTTTCCAACAAAGAATATTCAAGAGGAATGAGGGCAAACTTTCTTAATTTTGGCAGACCGCGCTCATATTTTTCAATCGCGCTGGGGAATTCCTTTAAGCTTCGATGGTAATCCCCCATTTTTTTGAGGATAATGCCTTGCCCTCTGTTATCTCCAAGTTTTTTTGCTATTTCTATGGCTCCGTCCAAACATTCGATGGCTTTTTTATGTTTACTGGATTGCATATAAGCCATCGATAAATTTTCCAAAATACTCATTTCTTTTGTCTTGAGATTAGTCTGACGGGCAAGTGTTTTACCTTCTTTCAAAAAGGTGATAGCAGTCTGATACTTCTTGACGGTTGTACATAAACGCCCCAACTCATCAAGAATTTGAACCTGAAACGCTTTATTCCCTAATTTTTGGGCCTTTTCTAATGCCAGTTTAAAGTTTAGTTCTGCTCGCTCCAAATTATTCCCTTTGAAGCAGGCCTGAGCCAGCATATTTAATACTTCCATTTCTTTGCTGGCTTTACCTTCCAAACGAACAAATTCAAGAACCTTGGCAAAGCATTCAATGGCTCTTTCAAACTTTCCTGTATTGAGACAACATTGCCCTAGTAAATCCAAGGATTTTTTTTCATCCGCAGCATGACCGAGTTTGCATGAAAGAGCTTGAGCATCTTCAAGGTATTCAATGCCTTTATCATAATAACCTAGAGAGTGAAGTTGTATTCCCAGGGATAGAAGATTGTTTTTCTCAGACTCTATATTTTCTGATTCTCGGGAGGCTGTAAGAGCCGACTCATTCCATTCGATACATTCTTCGGTTGAGTGCCGCATAGGCATCAATACTCGAGCTTCCTTGCAATAATCACCACAAAGCTTAGCGATTTTAGCGTCCTCTGAACTTTTTTGGGATGCCCATTTTTGACCTGCTTGAATATTAAACCAATCCAGATCAAAAAGATTCAAGGCACTTTCTAAAGCATCCTCATCATTTTCATAAAGTTCATTAGCATCTCTCAGGATGTCATGATAATAAAAAGCCAGGTTGCGATGGGTAAGAATTTTTTCTGATGTTCTGATTTCAGCCTTTATGAGTTTATGAATGAGCTCGTGTAAGTAATATCTTTTGTTTAGAGTGTCGTACTCCAGCAACTTGAGAAGCACAAGCCGTTTAATATGGTCTCCATCTTTGTCTCCAGCGATACCAGCAACAGCTTTTTCATCAAAGGAACCAGAAAACAGCGCCAGTTTTCTGAACACAGTAGCTGTCTCTTTCCTCATATCTCTGTAAATAATATTAAAAATTGGCTGAACATTACGATCAATAACTTCTATTTTATCTTTATCTTCAGCCAGTTCAAACTCGCCTTCAGGTTTCAGCAATGATTTTTCTTCACGAAGCTCACGGATCAATACTTCCGCAGGCAGATCAGGACTCTCTCTTAAATAGGAACCAGCAAGAGATATTGCCAGTGGAGAATTCCCACATAATTCATTGATCTCTGTTGCCCAACGTTTTGCCGATGGAGCCAGAAAGAAAAGAAGGAGCTCTGCTTCGTCTGGAAACAATTCTTTGACCTGTTTAGCAACACAGCCAGGAAGTATAACTCTTTCAGCTGAGGTGAAAATTACCAAGCCTGACTTCCCAGGTAAAAGACGTTTGACCTGGCTTGATTTGGATACATTTTCGATTATCATCAGAAACCGCTTTCCCTTCAATGCTGCATTATAGCGTTGAGTCAGCTCAGCAGGATCATCAGGGATGGGCTCTTTTGGAAATAACGCACGCAGAACATGGGCCATAGCCTTACTAACAGGCAACGGCTTGTCACCAACTCCATTTAAGTCGATATAAAATTGGGCATCTGGATATTTTGGAGCCAACTGATGCGCCAATTCAATAACAAGGGAAGTCTTTCCTGTACCTTTTTCTCCATAAATACAAATCGATCCACCCCTCTCCCAAGCCCTCCCCATAATTTCCAAAACTATATCTTTCCTACCAAAAAATGCGAGAACTTTAGCGGGGAGCTGATTTTTAGATAATGCCGGAAAATTACGGGCATTGATCATGGATAACTGGCTGAGTAAACTAGAACTACTATTGCCGCTGGAAGGAGAAGGCGAATTAACGTTGGATACGATTCCTACAGATGAGACTTCGTTGGATTTCTTATTTGAGTCTATTCTGTCATCAGTTTTAGGTCTTCCCAGGATGACCACCAATCCTAAAATGACTACTAAGAGAATGATAATTACAACAGATAAATCCATTTAAGCTGATCCCGTTATTAAGAACTGGAAATCAATTTCCGAGCGCATGAAATAGCGCTTCTAGTCATTGTTAAGTAAGTTTAGGATTGCACACAGTGCGAACAGCATTATGCCATTTTTACACGAATTTTCAATGATTTGTATCCATTTCTTGTCCATACCCCCCATTTACGGGGGAACTCAAGGTAACAAAAAATAGCATGAAAAATCATCGAGTATATTTGATAAATCGTTAGCAATAACCGGTAAATGGAGTGACACTTGACTTGTAGCTTGGAATTGGTTATATTTTTGTAAATCAACTCTTTAATATAGTCCTGTGAGACTATGAAGGGAAAAAACAATGCTTCTTTTAAATAATACTTATATATCCTCCTGCTTGGGCTTTATTTAGCCTACTTGGAGGTTTTTTTTTGTCTGCTATTTATACTTATGAACTCAACTCTTCTAAACGCAAAAGACATTTCACGGGCGATCAATCGCATCTCTCATGAAATCCTGGAACGAAATAATGGTGCCGGGAATATTGCTCTGGTTGGAATTCGAACCCGTGGGGTTGCACTGTCCCATAGGCTGAAGGAAAAAATAGAGGGAATTGAGAATATAACGGTTGATCATGGAATTCTAGACATAACTTTATATAGAGATGATCTGGCAGAAGGAATACAAAAACCTGAATTGAAAAAAACTGAGATTTCATTCGCACTGGAAAATAAACATATAATTCTCTGCGATGATGTTTTGTTTACAGGAAGAACCATTCGTGCGGCCATTGACGCTCTTATGGATTTCGGACGCCCCTCTTCCGTACAATTAGCGGTATTGATAGATCGCGGTCACAGAGAATTACCTATCCGACCAGATTATGTGGGCAAAAATGTTCCTACAGCGAAATCAAAGCGTGTTCAAGTTCTCCTCAATGAAGAAGATGGTGAAGATAAGGTGATGATTCAGGAGCATTCTAAGTAATGCTTCTTTCGACTAAAAGCATATTGGGCACAACAGAATTAACGAAACTGGACATCCAACAAATTCTGGATACGGCCGACTCTTTCAAAGAAATTTCTACTCGATCCATTAAAAAAGTACCTACCCTTCGAGGGAAAACCATCATCAATTTATTTTTTGAGCCAAGCACTCGAACCAGAACTTCATTCGAAATTGCTGGTAAGCGTTTGAGCGCTGATGTCATAAACATCTCTGGATCCACAAGTAGTACTGTGAAAGGGGAAAACCTCATAGACACAGCACGAAACCTGGAGGCCATGAACCCCGACATACTAGTAGTTCGCCATCAGTGCTCAGGAGCCCCTGCACTATTATCGCAATTTGTCGATTGTCCGATCATAAACGCTGGCGATGGGGCGCATGAGCATCCTAGCCAAGCATTGCTGGACCTTCTGACAATTCGTTCTAAAAAAGGAAAATTAGAAGGTCTAAAAGTTGCTATTGTTGGCGACATCAATCATAGCCGTGTGGCCCGTTCCAATATTAAGGCAATGCAAACCATGGGTATGAAAGTTTGTGTTGTTGGCCCTCCACCTCTTATTCCTAAGGACTTTGAGAGCTTGGGTGTAGAGGTGAGTCATAATCTTAGAGAGGCCGTGAAGGATGTGGATGTAGTCATGGTTCTCCGTATCCAGTTGGAGAGACAAAATCAAGGGCTCTTGTCCAGCCTAAGAGAATACTCAAACTATTTTTGCTTGACTTCAGAGAGTCTGGCTAATTCGAAGGATGATATTTTAATAATCCACCCAGGTCCGGTTAATAGAGGTGTCGAAATCGCCTTGGATGTGATGGAAAGTTCTCGATCTTTAATTTTAAATCAGGTTACCAGTGGGGTTGCCATAAGAATGGCTCTTTTTTATTTATTACTTGGGGAGAATAATGCAGACCCTAATTAAAAATGGGTGGGTCATTGACCCTGCAAACCAGATAGACGGCTCTTTTGATATTCTGATTTGTGATGAGAAAATTGAAGCCGTTGCTGCTCATGGAAAAATTTCAGGCAGTAAAATAAAAGATGCTCAAATTATAGATGCAACGGGTTGTGTGGTCGCTCCCGGTTTCTGTGATATGCACGTGCACTTCAGAGAACCCGGTCACGAATATAAAGAAACTATTGAAACTGGTAGTGCCTCGGCGGCGGCTGGAGGGTTTACAAGCGTTGCGGTTATGCCCAATACGTCACCCGTAAACGATAACAGCTCTGTCACAGAATTGATCCTCTCACAAGCTAGGAAAACAGGTTTGATCAATATCTACCCCATTGGAGCTATCACCAAAGGTTTAAAAGGTGAAACCTTGTCGGATATGGGGGAGCTAAAAGAATCCGGGTGCATCGGTTATTCTGATGATGGAAGGCCTGTCATGGATAGTGAACTGATGCGAAGGGCGCTGGAATACAGCCGAATGTTTGATCTCCCTTGCATACAACACAGCGAAATTCTGGATTTAACGCGTGGTGGTTGTATGAATGAGGGCATTGTTTCTACAGAGCTGGGTTTGAAGGGAATGCCTGTTGAGGCAGAAGATATTATGGTGTTTCGCGATATTTCATTGCTACGAAAAACAGGAGGCCGTCTTCATGTAGCACACATAAGCAGTGGTGGCGCTGTAGATTTGGTACGTCAGGCCAAAGCCAAAGGTCTTCCTGTTACTTGCGAAGTAGCACCACATCATTTTACTCTGACAGAAGAGGCCTGCCGTAATTATGACACCAACGCAAAAATGAGCCCTCCTTTGAGAACTCACGAAGATATAGACTTAATTAAAGAAGGCATCAAAGATGGGACAATAGATATCATTGCTACTGATCACGCTCCCCATGATCTTGTGGACAAACAAGTAGAATTTGATAACGCTTGTTTTGGCATTGTTGGATTGGAGACGGCCCTGCCCTTGACTCTTAAATTGGTCGATGAAAAAATTATCACTTTGCAAAAGGCAATAGATCTTCTCACCCAACAACCTTGTCGTATTTTTAATTTAGATAAAGGAACATTGGGTGTTGGAAAAGATGCCGATATCGTTATTTTCAATCCCGATACAAAATTTACTATAGACCCTGAAAGTTTCAAGTCTCGCAGTAAAAACTCCCCTTACAAGGGCTGGCAGGTAAGAGGTAAAGTCCTTCATACTTTTGTAGCAGGAAAGCCTGTATATTCATATCACAGTGAATAACCACATATTGAATTTCTAAAAAAATGAAGAAAGCATATTTAGCACTGGCCGATGGAAAAGTCTTCGAGGGTATCCATTTTGGAGCCGAGGGGGAAGTAGATGCAGAAATTGTTTTCAACACCAGCATGTCCGGTTATCAGGAAATAATCACCGACCCCTCCTATTGCGGACAAATGGTGCTGATGACCTATCCTCTCATTGGTAATTATGGTATTAATCCGCAAGATTTTGAGTCGGACCGCCCTCACCTTTCTGGTTTTATCATCAAAGAGTTGAGTGGCGTTACCAGTAATTGGAGATCAAGAGAATCACTGGAAGATTTTTTAAAGAAATTTGGCATCATCGGTATTCAGGGAATCGACACACGAGCTTTGACTCGGCGAATTCGTGAAGAAGGGGCTCAACAGGCAGTGTTAACCACAATACCCCAAGAGCATAAAGAACTAGTTCGTAAAGCACAAAACTCGTCAGGATTGGTAGGCCGAGACTTGGTGAAACAAGTTACCTGTCAGGAGCCTTATGACTGGGAGGAAGGTGAATGGGAAATCCGAAATGGTGAGACCGCCCTCAAACCCAAAGTAGATAAAAAACACTTTGTAGTGGCCTATGATTTTGGGATAAAGAGAAATATTTTGAGAATGCTTGTAGAAGCTGGTTGCCGTGTGCATGTGGTTCCTGCTTCCACAACAGCTGAAGAGGTACTGGCATTAAAACCCGATGGAGTATTTTTATCAAATGGACCGGGAGATCCTGAAGGTGTACCTTATGCAATTCAAAATGTTAAATTTTTATTGGGTAAAATCCCTGTTTTCGGTATTTGCCTAGGACATCAAATCTTGAACCTGGCTTTAAATGGAAAAACATTCAAACTTCGATTTGGTCACCATGGGGGAAATCAACCTGTAATGGATACTCCTTCTGGAAAAGTGGAAATCACATCCCAGAACCATGGGTTTGCCGTATCTCAGGACTCTGTTGAATCTTCGATTGATGTGACCTCTATAAATTTAAATGATCAAACCGTTGAAGGTATTTGTCATAAAGAGTGGCCTGCTTTTTCAGTTCAATACCACCCTGAAGCTTCGCCTGGACCACACGACTCAAGTCATCTTTTCCAGCGGTTCACAAAATTAATGAAAGCAGGAGTTTAATGCTCAAGGAAAATCTGGAGCAACTCTTCGAGTTTATTGCTCAACATATCCCCGCAGAACAAATCATGCAGGCCAAAAAAGAATACCAGCAGACAACTGGGGAAATTTATGAGGATGACAACTCATACAATACAAGAATGGCTTTGTTTCTGGAATGGTATCTATTAGATAATTATATACCCGGTACTCAAAAAACTATTCTGGAAAATATAATTGAAGAAAACCAAACCACGTGGGATGAAAAACATTTGGAAGCTTGTCAGAACATTACTAATAACATTCAAGCACTTTTTGAGGTTAAAAAAGTTCGCGATAACTCGGTAATGGTTTTAGATTTATTCAATGATGAAAAATACATGGTTGATGAGGATGACTCAAAACTAGCATTTAGAAAAAACGATATTTTCCAGGGACGGATTGTTCTTCATCAGGGGAAATGGAATTTCACCGGGTACTTCTGCTTTCATCCTAGCAAGACTCAACGCTATTTAAAGGATGAGGCAAGAAAATTCTTTTTGCTCCAACGATCATGGCAGAAAGAACTCACTGGCCTTGAAAAAGAGTTGTCGAAGAAAGAAAAAATCTCGTCAAAGAACTCTAAGTATATTGAAAAAATTAAAACCAAAATCGAAAGCACGGATATGAGTGAAAGAAGAGACCCCTTAATAAGAGAACTTATAGTCCTAGAAAAAAAGGGCAAAGAAATGGCAATCAGCACTCAGGAGACAAAAAATAAAATCACTCTTTTAAAGATTGAAACAATAAAACTTGAAGGACGGAAGCTGATTTCAGAATTATTAAACAAACTGGCTTATATGAATTTAAAATGGGAACGCTCCAGACAAATAGAAATCTCTGATATATATAAAAACTAATAATGCCTAAACGAACTGACATTAAAAAAATTCTTCTCATAGGTGCTGGCCCTATTGTTATCGGGCAGGCTTGTGAATTTGACTACTCAGGAACCCAAGCCTGCAAATCCCTAAAAGAGGAAGGTTATGAAGTTGTTTTGGTAAATAGTAATCCCGCTACCATTATGACTGACCCTGAGTTTGCAGATCGTACATACATAGAACCCGTTACGCCTGAAGTCGTCGAAAAAATTATTGCACGTGACAGGCCTGATGCTTTGCTTCCAACAATGGGCGGTCAAACTGCCTTGAATGTTGCTTTGGCACTAGCTGAAAAAGGTGTTCTGGATAAATACAATGTGGAGTTAATTGGTGCTGATGTTGCCACAATCAACAAGGCGGAAGATCGAACCCTTTTTAAAGCGGCCATGTTTGCAATTGGACAAAAAGTCCCACCCAGTGGACATGCTGAAACATTAGCAGAAGCCTGGAAAGTTGTTGAGGACACAGGATTTCCCGCAATCATTAGACCCTCGTTCACTTTAGGAGGAACTGGTGGAAGCATCTCCTATTCAAAAGATGATTTTGAATCACTTGTTGAGTTTGCCCTAAGTGCAAGCCCCGTCAAGCAAGTGTTGATCGAAAAATCTCTTATTGGTTGGAAAGAGTACGAATTGGAAGTGATGCGAGACGTGAAAGATAATGTTGTCATTGTCTGCTCGATTGAAAACCTGGATCCAATGGGCGTTCATACTGGAGACAGCATAACAGTTGCACCTGCTCAAACGCTTACCGACAAAGAATATCAAATAATGCGAAATGCAGCGATTGATATTATTCGTGAAATTGGTGTGGAGACGGGCGGATCAAATATCCAGTTTGCTATCGACCCCAAAACTGGCGAAATGATTGTCATCGAAATGAACCCTCGCGTGTCCAGAAGTTCTGCTTTGGCATCTAAGGCCACTGGTTTTCCCATTGCGAAGTTTGCAGCCAAGTTGGCGGTCGGATATTCTCTGGATGAAATCAAAAATGATATTACCCAGGTCACTCCAGCCTCCTTTGAACCAACCCTTGATTACTGTGTTGTTAAGATCCCTCGTTTTACATTTGAAAAGTTTTTCCAAACAGAACCAATTTTATCGACACAAATGAAATCAGTCGGCGAGGTCATGTCTATTGGCCGTACTTTCAAGGAAGCTCTGCAGAAATCTATTCGTTCTACAGAAACAGACTCATATGGTTTCGAGGAGAATTTTCGTTTCAGCCTTAACCAAGTTGGGTTGTCTCCAGAACAGCAAAAAGAAAAACTTTTGGCCGCGTTGATGATCCCCTTTTCAGATCGACTTTGGCATGTTGCCGCCGCCTTAAGAAGAGATATCTCAATAGACCAACTTCACCAGATTACAGGGATTGATCCTTGGTTTCTTGACAATATCAATACAATAATCTGTTTCGAGAAAAAAATAATCGCATTGAAAGACATCTCCAAATTGGATGATGAAACTCTTTTAAACGCTAAACAGATGGGGTTTTCTGACATTTACCTCTCTGGCCTTCTAAATTGTGACGAGAAGGATATTTATCAGCGCCGGACCGAAGCAAACGTTTATCCTGTATATAAACGAGTTGATACTTGTGGTGCTGAGTTCGAAGCTTTCACGCCCTATTTATACTCCACTTATGAGGAAGAATGTGAAGCTGATATAACTCAAAGAAAAAAAATTATGATTCTTGGTGGTGGCCCCAACAGAATTGGGCAGGGAATTGAGTTTGATTATTGCTGTGTACATGCGGCTTTTGCCCTTAAAGAAGATGGCTACGAAACAATAATGGTCAACTGCAATCCAGAGACAGTGAGCACGGACTATGACACGTCTGACAGACTTTATTTTGAGCCTCTGACTTTTGAAGATGTCATGAATATTGCGAGGGTGGAAAAACCAGATGGTGTGATTGTTCAACTTGGAGGTCAAACTCCACTAAAACTCGCGCTTGATTTGATGAATGCAGGAGTACCCATTATTGGAACTAACCCCGTCGACATTGATCGAGCTGAAAACAGAAAGTTGTTTAAAGAAGTATTAGAAAAACTGGGACTCCACCAACCGGCAAATGGACTTGCTGTATCTTATAAAGAGGCCCGTGATATTGCTGAAGAAATTGGCTATCCCGTAGTTGTCCGCCCTTCTTATGTATTGGGAGGACGAGCTATGGAAATTGTTTATAGCCAGGATCGTCTCGAATACTATATGCAACACGCCGTTAAAGCGTCTCCCGAACATCCAGTGTTGATAGATGACTTCCTATCAGATGCTATTGAAATTGATGTTGATGCGATTTCTGATGGACAAGATGTAGTGATTGGTGGAGTGATGGAGCATATCGAGGAGGCTGGCATACATTCTGGTGACAGTGCCTGTTCCCTACCTGCATTCTCTCTTTCACCTGAGACAATTTCAGAAATAAAAGTGCAGACCTGTGCTTTAGCACGAGAGCTTAAAGTTATTGGACTGATAAATATTCAATTTGCAGTAAAAGATGAAACTATTTATATCATTGAAGTGAATCCACGGGCATCGCGCACAATTCCCTTTGTAAGTAAAACCATTGGAGTTCCTTTGGCAAAAATTGCCGCTAGAGTAATGGCCGGTAAAAGATTAAGGGAATTAGGTTTTACGAAGGAAATAACCTTTTCTCATATAGCTGTGAAAGAGTCCGTCTTTCCCTTCAATAAATTTCAGGATGTAGATGTCTTGTTGGGGCCTGAAATGAAATCTACCGGTGAGGTTATGGGGATTGACACTCAGTTTGGTCGGGCTTTTGCAAAATCTCAGTTGGCGACAGGGGTTAAACTTCCTCTTGAAGGAACGGCTTTTATCAGTGTTAAGGATTCTGACAAACCAAAAACCGTTGTCATTGTTAAAGGCTTGCAGGAAATGGGCTACCATTTAATTGCGACCCAGGGCACTGCTGATTATCTCAAAAAAAATGGAGTTGAAGTAGCAAATATTAATAAAGTGAAACAAGGATCCCCGCATATAGTTGAAGCCATTGAAGCAAAGGAAGTGGCTATTGTTATTAATACCGTATTCGGTGAGCAATCGATAAAGGATTCCTTCTCTCTTAGAAGAAGTTCACTCAACCAGAATTTGCCCTATTGCACGACTATGGCTGGCGCTTTAGCCTTGATGGGGGCTTTAAAAGCTATTAAGGAAGATGACTTAACGATTACATCCATACAGGAGTATGGGGCAGCAATCTAAATTAACTCAGGTCAGTTAACTGTTTTGATTCCATGAAATTCCCACCAGGGAACCTTTTCTTCTTCTCGTCTAGTAGATTTGTTTTTAATCGGTGAAATCCCTCCTCTTTCTGGAGAAGTCACAGATCGCACTAGATATCCTTTTTCATAATCCTTTCCTGCCAAGGACATGGCTTTTGCGGTCCCTTCCCATGTTTGAAGTATTTGAATGACTCCAATTTTCACATAGACATCCCCAAGGTCGCCCGCTGTATAAGGGTCGCTCAATCCTAACCCTACTGCATTCACCTGAAATATGTCCCCAATACTCACTCCATTTGACGAGCCAATGTTGACCAATATTTCTTCTTCAATCAGGTCTTTTTCACCTTTTTTCCCAGCGATTTCTTTTCTCTTAGTAGAAATTATTTCTCCTTCCAATGGAAGGTAGTCTATCTTGTCAGAAATAAAAGCTGCCACTTTGAGCTTTATAGAATTTAATGCCGTATCCATAGAACTAAACTCACGATCACCATTCATTCCTGTAGAATTAAGCATTTCTACAGAGAAGGGTTGAGTCCCCAAGCGGGAAGTTTTTTTGAAAGTTTTTTCATGAAGAACTCTTCCTGTACTATTTTGTACCAACTCGACATGAATCTCTATTTCAGCATTTTCTCTGGGTTCGGATAGTAGAGAACCCGCAGAACCACCCATTCTGTTATTAGATAGGAATTTAATGACTGTTCCCCTGATTTCAGTGAAGGTAGATTTATGAACCTTTTTCCCCAACTTAGCCGGCCAGAGAGGATCATCCACAGGCTTTATCCTCTGATCCATATTTCGCGGATGTTTCATCATTTCAGGGTTTGTGTTTTGTATCAATAAAACCTCCGGAAAACCTGATTTTATAGAATCAAAAATAGTGGGCTCCAAATAATTTTCATCTGGAGATGAACTTCCGTTATTCATCAGCCTTTGCATATTTTTGGGTATTGAAATTAGTTGAACATTTTTTCGGCGCATGAGCTCCTGACTCAACAATTCTGTAAAAATATCCCCAGGGTCATAGGATTTATCCCATTTTGCAGGATTTTGAAATTGCCCTACCATTACTTTTTTCTTATAAAAAGCTTGAGAAGGACTAGAAAAAAAGGAAACAAAGAGCACCAAAATGAATAATTTTAAGCAAATTTTAATTTTCATAGGGATTTATTAATAGAAAAAATTGAGTTATATTGTATATCGACCATTTTTCTTAAATCTATATCATCATTCCAGCAAATTTTTAACTTGAGATGGTGTGAATATCTTATCTCATTACTTGACCCCACCTATTGCAACCAGTACAATTCACCGAATGAAAAATATCTCACCTATAATTATATTACTCATCCTGATTTTTTCTCCTCAGGTCCTCTTTGGGGACGAGTTGCCTTCAGATATGGTTCGGATTAAGGCTGGTTGCTTCATGATGGGCACCAACGACAACTATATCTATGAAGATACCGATGACAATTCCCGAGAAAAACCTGCGCATAAAGTGTGCTTGGGGGCATTCTATATGGATCGGTTTGAGGTAACACAAAGTAAATGGGATGCTGTTATGAATACCAATCGTTCTGTTTTCCGCAAACCAGACCAGCCAATTACTCATATTGATTGGCGTGAGGCACGGAATTATTGTAAGAAAGTTGGCCGTAGGCTTCCCACAGAGGCTGAGTGGGAATATTCTGCTCGAGCTGGTACGCAAACACGTTTTCCCTGGGGAGACGAAATTGACGATGACCACTTGTGGTATGCAGCAAACTCATATCGAGAACCTGCTAATGTTGGCCAAAAGAAACCCAATGCCTGGGGACTGCATGACATGGTTGGAGGTGTTTGGGAGTGGGTCGATGACTGGTTTTCCCTTGATTACTACGAAAAAAGCCCCACTAAAAACCCGAAAGGGCCTGATCGGCAAAGTTTTAGAGTTATTCGCGGAAATTCTTGGATGAGCGAGGAACAATATTTGCGCGTGACATCTCGCCATAGAGGTATGTCAGACCCAACTGATACCTTTTGGGTGGGTGTCCGTTGTGCAATGACTCCTTAAAAAGGGTAAATCTTGACCCCTATCAACATAACCCGCCTCTACCGAAAACTTGCCAAAAATCTTTCTGATGCTAAATCAGAGTTACTATTCAAAAATCATTTTGAACTTTTAATTGCAGTTATTTTAAGTGCTCAGTCTACAGACAAAACAGTCAACAAGGTCACACCTGCCCTTTTTGCTTTATGTCCCACTCCAGTTGAGATGCTATCTCTGGGCCGATCCAAACTTGCTGATATAATCAAGCCCATAGGGTTGGCCCCTGCTAAATCTAAAAATATTATAAATACCTGCAAAATTATTTTGGAGGAGCATGAAGGGCTAGTTCCTGGTACACAGGAAGAACTGGAGAGACTTCCAGGTGTTGGCCGCAAGACAGCAAATGTAGTATTGAATGAGGGTTTTGACGTACCTACAATAGCCGTAGACACTCATGTTTTTCGAGTCTCAAATCGAACGGGGTTAGCTCCCGGAAAAACTGTATTGGCAACTGAATTAAAACTTTTAAAAGTCACTCCTGAAAAGTGGTTGAAAAAAGCTCATCATTATCTCATTCTTCATGGAAGATATACCTGCACAGCCAAGAATTTTGATTGCCAAAAATGTGTCATCAAAATGGAATGTGAATTCACAGATAAATTTAATGTTTGAAAAACCATGAAATCCTCCGTCAATGATATTGAAATAATCCTTTCCAGATTACGTAATAAATTGCCCCATAAAAGGTTTGCAACAAACCTTTCTTTCATAAAGCCTGATAAAGAATATTCTTTAGTAAAATTTATTTTGGGAGAAGGAAATCAACATAAAGCTTTAATATCAGCGGGAATTCATGGTGACGAACCCGGTGGTGTGGAAACCATATGCGCTTTTCTTGAAAACAATCGATTTGAAAGTTTCTCAGAAGAGTGGGAGTTGACTTTTTTACCCTGTATTAATCCATATGGTTATGAATATGGGTTGAGAGAAAACCAAGATGGCATGGATCTGAACCGTTTATTCAAACATAAGAATCCGCCAAAAGAAGTAGCATTTGCACAAAGTGTCTTTGAGAAACCCTATGAGCTAACTATAGAGCTACATGAAGATTTCATGAGCTCCGGTTACTACTTGTATCAACAAGGCACTCACCCAGAAGATGATCAATTGGGGCCATTAATCTTGCAGCGAGTAAAGAACATCATGCCTATAAATTTAAATGATGAAATAGATGAACGTTCAGCTCAGGAAGGAATTATGGTTCAGGAAGATTTTAGTACTATGGACTGGTGGCCCATGGCTTTATATTCACTGTCTAAAGGGACTAAAAGGTGCCTGACATTAGAGACTGCTACAAAGTTCTCAATGGATAAGCGTGTGGAGGCTCACTTAACAGCTATTGACACAGCATTGAATTATTTTTCAGAGGGGACATAAAACTTAGGCGTCCTTATCTTTAGGGGTAATTACAGGGATTACAATGGGTTCTCCTACGGACAGCGAACGAATATCTTTATCAGCGTTGTAACTGCTCAAAAGCCAAAGAGGGATGGTGAAATTCTCGTTACGCATTTCCCACAAAGTTTCACCTTTTTCAACACTTCTAATGGTCAACTTGCTAATTTCGTAGTTGTTGAAAAAGTCTTCCTGAATTGCCTTGTGATACTCCTGCCTTTTTTCATCAAATTTAACGGGGAGAGTCTTGGCGAAATTAACACGAAGCTTATCGTTGACCGCTATAGAACCCTTTTTCCCAATACGATTTATTCTTCTCAATTCTCGCACAGAAAGTAGTGACCACTCAGCGTAATGACTAAGTGTTTCGTCAAAGTCAACGATGATAGTGCCAATATTGGAGTCAGAATTTGCGTCAGGTGAAAAAGAAACGGGTTTGAAAGCCGGACGATTCCTATTGATACTAGCATTTGTGTTTGTGGCAAGCTTGAGAGTACCCTTTGGAACAGCCCTTGCAATTTTAATCGGTGCTGTTTTTTTCGTGCTAGCTGCCTTTGGACTAGCAACTGACAACTTAAAGTTGCGAGTATTGACGTTTTTGGATGCCACCCGTTCGTCAACAGACTCCTGACTAGGTACTTTTATGCGTTGCCCTGGAAATAGAGCATCCGGATTCCTAAATCTGTTTATACGAGTAAGGTGTGTTACATCGGTATCAAAACGCTTTGCAATTTTAGAAAGATTGTCGTGTCTTCGAACTTTGTAAGATACATGCTTTGTTGAAAAGTTTTTCGGTGAAACATTTTTGCTATTTAATTTCGCCAATTGGTAGGAAGGTTGTTGACGAGATTTTCCTCTAGGTAATTGGAGTACTTGACCAACATAAATTCGATTGCGCCTTCCAATGTTATTGAAGCCCTTCAAAGATCTTAGAGATGTACCGAAACGCAGGGCTACTCCGGATAGAGTATCCCCTCTTTTCACGGTGTACCATTTGGAACGTAATTGGCTACCATACTTCACTTTTTGTGGAATTTGCCCATAGCGTGCAACCATATTGTTCACTTTTATGGCTGGTGCCTGAAAATGAAAACCTTTAGGTATTCGCTTTTCTCCGTTTAAAACGGGACGCCTGAGAGAAGGATTTGCTTTAGCAATTTCATCTCGTGACATATCAAAATAGTTCATCGCAGTTCGAATATTGATGTAATCAGGTAACGAAAAAGAAACTATGTCGATTGGTTTTTTTATGACCAGGTTGGGGAAATATTTATTCTGATTCTTAATCACGTGTAAAGCGGCAAGGAACTCAGCATAAAAATTTTGCGAGGCAAATCCAAATGTTCGGCTTCTATAATTAGCAACTACTTTAACAAAATTGTTTCCAAATTTTTTCTGGGCACGTCTCATTCCCTGCAAACCATGATTATAGGCCGTTATTGCCAAGGGCCATGAGCGTACGCTTCCAAAATTCCTTTTTAGTAATTTTGCAGCACCATGAGTGGCTAGTATCGGATCTCGTCTTTCATCCACATCATAACCAACACGCATGAATAATCGACCCGTACCACGGGTGAACT
>JAJDBH010000163.1 GCA_029261455.1 Nitrospinaceae bacterium | reverse complement strand
CCAGCGATCCCACATTTCTGACTTTTGTTGAGCGGTATAGTTTATTCGTGTTCGATAGGCCATTTTCTACACTCCATCTTTTTGTTATAAAGATAAAGTGTTGCGTTGACCAGTTGAAGTCGCAGCCAATAGCAGACATGTTCTTAGTTTGCTTTTTGATTTGAGGGATTTCATACGGATTACCCACATGCCAAAATCCTTCTGCACATTAGGATTAATACCAAAAAAATGAGAACTAGTGCAGGTCCGGTTATGATGACTCGTGTTGAATTACGCATTCTTGAAATGTTTTCCGCTTCCCAGCCTTTCCTAAAACTTAAATACCCTGTTATGACGGGTATTGGATAAAGAAATATTGATATGTCCAGAGCATTTGTAAACAAGTTTCCAGAGCCTGAAGAATGAAGAATAAGTGGAAATATAAAGACCATTGGCCAAAATATAACTAAATAAAACATTGTCTCGATTATATTTATCTGAATTTTTTGTTTTTCTGTTATGTTTTGTGTCCTCATTTCGCGTAACCAACGCACCTGACGCATCGAAAAAATGATCATATATAAATACCCACCAACCAATATTATCTTGCCCATAAAAAAAAGAGGTCAAGTTGCTACTTGACTATAAGTTGAAATTTATATGAACTTCATTGTCCGCTTTGGGTTGCGGACTTCTAGAAACGGTGTGAGAGGCCGGAGTTAATTCAATAAACCGTTACACTGGGGCTTCCACAAATTAATGACTGCATAAGGGTTGTTTGAATCCCAATAGATTTTTTCAGCTCTTTTTTTGCCTTTTGCTGTGGGCAAACTTGAATGCCTATAAAACCGTGGATTAATTTCCGATCACAAATTATTCTTTATATTATTTTTTTCCAAAACGAGTTGATCATTTTCATATTTATAAACAAATTCAGCCCTACCCCCTGTAGGGCAACAATTAGGATCTGTAGGTTTGTGGATAGCAAATTTTCTGATAATTGTTGTTTCAGAAACTTTGAAAATATCAGCCCCTCGATAGCTTAGTCCTTTAGGCCTTCTTGGAAGTTTTCTCTGCTTCAGCTTAGACTCATGAATCTCATAGAAAAGCAACCTTCCAGCTGCCGATGATCCAGTGGATTGAATCCACATAGAAATTTCAAGATCCAGATCTTGATCCATATCTGTAACCCAAACTCTCACGATGTTTCCTAGAGTTTCTATTGTCTCATTGACGATTAATTCAACCCCGTCCCTTACTTGAATTAGAACTCCTCGGAGAGGATATTCTACATCCCGAGGATCAGGATCTGAACCTTCAGGGATATAAACTTGTGAAACAATAATCTGGGTACTATTAATATAAATCCAATTGTTCCGCTTTATTTCAGAAAATATAGGGGAAGTGGGTTTTGCAAAAGAGTTTGAATCTTCTTTTGAGTCTACTTGGGCAGGGCTACAAATAATAAAAATGAAGAAAAATAAGTTCAGAAATACAAATTGCATCATCCTATTACCTTTCCAATTTCGAACGAGTGATTAAATAAAATATTGTATTATATTTAACCCAATATGCTGACTTATCGAAGTCAATCATTCTTGTCAGTAGTATTGCCCTCAGTAGGAGATTCATCAATTTTGAAAAACTTCTCTAGCTCATAAAAAATATTAAAAAACGTTGAATTTAATTTAATAAGTCCAGCTAACAAAATCAGAAAGACTATTATCCCAAGCAGAGGATTACCGCCATACCCAGCTATGGCAATCGAAACGACTAGCACAGACAAAATAAGCAGCATATAAAGTATGTAAAACAAACTCCAAAATAAGAATTGCATCATTTTCTAACTAGTCCTAAGCCCTATAGTTCATATTTATTCTAAAGTCTCCTTGTGGGCATCAAAAAGGAAGGTCACTAGTGTGGAGGCTGCTCCGACTGCCAACTTGGCGTGTCTTGGAGTGAGGCCTTGAGCTTTCCCATGCTTTCCATGTCCTGTTCCATAAAGCCCTCTTAACTCCGCAAGGTTATTTCCAATTGCTCCAAGGTTTTGAAGTAATCTCTTTATTACGTTATTCCCCCGCGAAGAATCGGGAACCCCTTCCGGTACAAGTTGGAGTTCTTTTAGGGTTTCCTTAGTAAGGAGAGGTATGTCTGGGGTTCCTTGAATCTCTTTTCCCCTCTCAGATAAAATTGTCTTACAACATGTCTCGATCAACTCTTTTGCTGTTCCAATTGCAAGGGATGGGTCCGTTTCTATGGATTTTTCTATACGTTGAATCTGCTCGGTAAGATGCTTTGCATCGAATACAAAGGTGGTCTCCTTTAATTGATTGAGGTTTAACTTGCCAGCAAGCAATCTTTCACCAATTTTTTGGCATTGATCGATCAAATCCTTATCATCTGATAAAACGTTAAACGTTGTACCGTGTTCAATTAAGGCGTGGATAACTTGTCCTACTAAGTAGTCTGGCTCAAGCTGCCAAAACTCACGGAGCTTTTTAGCTTTAGATGTACCTCTTCCTAAATATTTTTCTGAATGAATGTCAATTTTTACGGCATCCAAGAAAAAATCTTGCATGGTGCTATCAGAAAAATCGAGAACATAACCTGAAGACATATGAAATAGCTTCTCCAGAGAACGTTTTTCAATTAATGTTAGAGAACTCATCCTTTAGCCTTATAATTTTTTTCCATAATTATTTTTCGCCCTTAGGTTTGCCCCATAATATTTCCTTTAAGGATTTTTCGCCCGCTACGAACATGTTGAAGGGATAGTTTGTAATTTCCAATAATTTCTCGTGAGCTAACTCAAAAACAGACCTATCTTTCTGGCTCAACCCAATAGGAGCTTTGCCTAACTTCAACCTTGTTAATTGGATAGCATAAAACAATTCCAAACCTAATACGCAAAAGGGGAAAATTAAAGGTATTTTCTTTAAGCCAAAAAATAATGCAAGAGGCAACCATAGACTTAAAGTGATGGGGCTTAATATTAGGATAGAATAATTACCTTTCTGTATAACTACTGAGGCTATTAGATAGCAGAATGCTATTCGAATAAGAGCACACAAGATTTCAGAAACATATTTATTAGTGTCAATCCTGCAATTAAGAAAACTTTTTAAAACCTTTTGATTACCCGAGAAACAAAGTACCGAGCTTATGAACATAATAATGACAGGTAAAATAAATAACCCGGATAAGTCACTCGGGAGATTCTCGGCAAATAACATTATTAAAAATATAAATGCCCCAATAAAGAAAAGAAAAAAAGATAATGTAATGAGAATAAGATATATAAGCTTGTGCCAAATAATATATTTCAAATAATTTCTATCCTTGCTTAAGGGTTGGTTTAAATGAATCAACCAAAGATATTACCGAACGATCAAGGTGTATCATTGAACTTAGATCCAACTTCTTTTTTCTATAAAAAATACCAAGCTTATCCTTCCAAGTAGTATGTCCACTACAAGTTTTATTGGTATAACAGGTAACCACAGAAATTCGCTTATTATCGTGTTTTATTACAAACAGATCCATATCTACAAATCTTTTTCCTTTTCTCGTACTTGTATATTTTTCAATTTTTGCAGGCCCCTCAATATCTTCTTTAACTGGAACTTTTTTGAAATGTTTTATTTCTCTTGCCAAAAAACCATCCAAATAATTACGTCCTCTATCATTGGGATTTTCTACATCTAGACCTTTAAAAGTACCTGGACCAAAATTGTTAATACTAACCTCAACAGTCTTAAACTCTTTTAGTGCTTTCTTATCATAGAAACCAAAGCTATCCTTTTCAGGTTGACTATTCTTTCCAGAATATACAGGCCTTAACGAGGTATAATGATTCCTAACAGGAAGATTTAGAAATAAATAATATCCGGATGGAATTTGGAGAGTATAAGTTTTTCCATTTTTTTCATTTTTTTTCTCATACAATTCTATTGTTTTGGTCATTGCCAAAGGATCAATGATACCTCCCAAAACCAATAGTTTACTGCATGTCAAAACAGTAAGTGAAAGAACACCAAATATCACACCAACCTTTAATTGCCAAAAACGAGATAGAGATCCAAAGAAACCATCAGTTACAGAGGAGAGGTTATTTTTTATTATTGGTGAAACAGAATTTAATTTCCCCAAATCATCTTTCTTTTTAACTAATAGGAATAAATATAATATTTCTCCTACTAAAAGAAGGACACAAAAAATATAAAAGATACGAATCTCAAGAAAGCTTATCTTAATTAAATATATTCTTACCCATTTCCATAAACTGTTAGCTACTGGGCTTAAGAGCACTATGGTGGAATAACTTAATTTTGGCAAAAATAGCATCATTCCACACATAGCCATACGACCAAGCGACAATATCCACTCCAAACAATATATTCTCCTTGTCATACTCTGACTTAAATGCTTCTCAAAAATAAAAATATGCACAAAAAAGAATATACCTGGCAATAACAGTGAAGTTATATAAGTATGAAACGTTGTCACAAAATTTAAAATAGGAATATATAGAACCTGAGGGTCCCCAATTCGGTTTCCCATTTTAAAGGTGCCAAGAAAAACAGTTATGAAACCCACAGCAATAAGAATTAAATAAACGAATTTATGCCAAATAAGATATTTCACACCATCCTCCGTGCATGATTCTGAAAATTGATTTGTAAGCTCTTTTCGAACCTAGCCATAGATATTAGGACCTCCAAAATTTTAGTTCAGCTTGCGGATATTGTCAATTTAAGGTATTTTTTAGGCTCAATACAAATTTTGAGAAGGATTTAGAATATGCAAGTATCTGCCTATAAAACCAAGCTTCGTGAAGAGTGTCTTATTCTTCTAAGGAGCTTATTAAAGATACTTGATAAGTTAGGAGTGGGTTCTGGCGGGCGTTATTCAGAAGACCCTCAAGTAAAAAAGAGATTTTTGGAGGAAGGCTGTCCTGATTGGTCTTATCTATACAAAACCAAACCGGACACTTCCAATATGCACGCTGTAATGAACAAAAATAAACTCTTAGAGAAGAATACTTATCCTGAACAATTAAAGGATAGCCTAGGTGCTTGTAAAATGGCTGAAGAGCTTATTGATTCTATTCCTGCTAAAACTTCCGATGGTATTCAAAAAGGCTTTGGCATTAAGGATCAATTCACTCTCGAAGAAATTTTATTGGTTTTTCCCCTGCAACTTGAGAACTTATCTGAAGCCTTATTCGGTGAGAAAGGTGACCAATTAATGAGAAAAGCTGAAAATGGTGATAGGGAAGCCATGCTCAAGCTTATTCAATTAGACAAGAATTTAATTCACGAAGAATGGTCTGCCAAAGAGTTACGAAAAGCACAACTTTCAGGTGATGATGAATATCTTAAAAAATTGGGGAAAGCTATTTCAGTTGATCCCTTGAATCCTAAGAAACCCTACCCGAAGCTTCGCTGTTTCTTGGTAAAAGGATGGGATTGGGGGTTAAACAATTTAACAACTAATGAGATATTTGAATATGTGAAAGATTTAGGCCTGTATGGAAGCGATGATCCGGCTTCACTTGACAGTAAAGGGGTCAGGTCTTTTCTTGACTACAATTTCACCAATTATCGCCAAGCGGAATTATAGCAACTTACTGCTTTGAAAAGTAGATTCTTCGACTTTGCTCATGATGACAGCTAAACCCCTTGTGGTAAACCACCCCACCCTTCTTTGAGAAAGAGGGAGAAAAGCCACTTCAAGCCGAGATAACATTTTGCTGGCGCTATAACGCCATTGCAGCTGCCCCCACGGCGAGTGGTGCGCCTAGTTCTCTCTCACGGAAGTGAGCCAGTAACGATCGGAATTCTTTTCCAAAGTCAGGGAGCATCCGAGAACACGGGATAGGGTTTCTGAATTCATCATTTCGTCTTTCTTGCCTTGTGCTGCAATTTGGCCGTCTTTCAGGAAAAGCACATGGGTGACGCAGGGCATGATTTCTTCTATTCTATGTGTTACATAGATCATGCTGGTACTTTTCAGTTTTTCCAGCGTTGCCAGGAAACGTTAACGGGTGGGAATATCGAGCCCGGCGCAGGGTTCATCGAGGATCAACAGTTTGGTACGGTGTACCATAGCTCTTGCCAGTAAAACTCTACGGGCTTCACCGTAAGACATTTGGCGGAAGGACTTGTTGCTCAGATACTCAATACCCAGATGAGCCATGGCCTTGAGTGCTGATTCTTTTTGCCCTGAAGAGACCGACTCGTGCAGCCCTATTGATGAAAAAAAGCCTGAGGCTACCACCTCCCAGCCTGTTGCCGGGCGGTCATAATTGTTCTGATATTCTGCGGAAACATAGCCCAGCTTTTCACGAATTTCCAGAAGTGGACTGTGTTCGCGTTTTCCAAACCAATGCACCTGCCCGCCATAGACCGGGATGATTTCGCCAAAGATCAGTTTCATGAGTGTGGTCTTGCCCGAACCATTGTTGCCCACTACAGCCCAGTTCTCACCTTCGTTCATGGTCCAGCTCAAAGACTTGAGCACCGGGTTGCCGCCAACAAACACATCTGCATTATTGATCTCGACCAGAAAACTGCCCATCATCAAGCCCTTTCTATTGGATGGCTATTTTTTTATCTTGCGCTGAGGTGGGCAGGTGGGTCGCCCCGCACAGCAACTCGACTACGGGTTCATCGCCATAATATTGGATGATGTTGAGTGCCGCATAGTCCTGCTTCATTCTGAAAATTCTTTTTATCGGCACTTCCAGCAAATGAGAGAGGATGACTCGATTCACGCCTCCGTGACAAACCAGTGCAATCTGTTCATTAGGGTGCCGGGCTATGATCTCTTCAAACCGAGGGATGACTCTTTGCCTGAGTTGCTCAAACGTCTCCCCCCCTTTTACATGAAACGTTTCGGTATTCTTCATACGCTCTTCAAGTTGTTTGGGAAAGTTCTTCTCCACATCCGTAACGCTCATCCCCTCCCAGGCACCAAAACACAGCTCTCTCACCTCTGGATAGGCGACAGGTTCAAGCTGGTGTGGTTCACCCAATGATCGGGCACCCAGTCGGGTACGTTGCAGGTCGCTGGAGTAAATGGCAGTGAAGGGCTCATCTTTTAATAGCTGAGCCCATTCCTTGAACTGGTCTTCACCTTTTGCAGAAAGCCCGACGTCGAAATGCCCGTTGAAGGACACTTCTTTTGAGTTTGCGGT
>JAJDBH010000162.1 GCA_029261455.1 Nitrospinaceae bacterium | reverse complement strand
ACGGTAGACTTCTTCCCACCGTCTGTCAGGATAAGCTTCCAGCGGATTCCCAACTTTAACTACGGGTTTCAGCTGTGCTCCAACCCTCTTGCTCGTCAATGCCATAGCTGTCGCTACACCAGCACTCACCTGCAAGAACTTCCTTCTGTTTAGCCTCATATACAAACCTCCTTTATAATGCAAAACAAACGATACGAAGAACCTCTAAGCCAACAAACATCAAGGTTCTTCGACTTCCATACCACCTACAGTGCTACAAATATTTCCTCATAAATCGAATAGCCAATACCAATCAAGTCAGAAATAATTATTTCCCCAACTTCATTCACTGGCAAACAATCTACTTAGCCTATTAAATACTAATAAAGCATGACGAAATTTAGCATCAACTGGAGTCACGAAAAATCATCAAAAGCACTATTCCTTGTCATATAATTTATGAAAGCGGCCTAGTAAAACGTACTGAAGGCGGAGGTCAGGTTGCGATCCCCTACTACAAGGAACAGTCAAACCTCTTAATACCTGCACAAAATTTTTTCTTCCCATTGAGTCCGATAAAACAGATAATGCGAAAACAAAACATAGAAAGACTTACCAACAACCAGTTAAACTCACCTGTTCATCTATAAAAAATTCCTACTCAGAACAAACTTGTAGCTTAATACTTCCTCACAAACTCATGCCAGACAACAAGCCTAATATTTCAACTATCGTTTACTATTCAATCGCAGGGATCGTTGCATCAATTGTTTTTTTAATTGATTTAAATCTCCCGCTTGGAGTGGCTCATGGAGGCCTTTATGCCTGCCTGGTCCTAATTGGATTGCTTGCAGTAAATAGAAATATAATTATTTCGGGAGCGATTTTAGGATCAATCCTGACAGTGGCCGGCTATTTTTTATCTCTTCCCGGAGGGGAAGTTTGGAAAGTTCTAACAAACAGGATGGTTTCATTACTGACAATCTGGTTGACTGCTATTATTTGCTTAAAAAAACAAAAATCGGATGAAGAACTCCAAAAGCTCCGCCACAACCTTGAGAACAGAATCGTTGAGCGAACCAGTTCATTAAACGAGATCAATATTGATCTTAAGAAAAAAAGTCTTTATCTACAGCTACACAAAAGAATTGCTGAAAAAGTAAACGAGGAAACAAAAATTGAAAAAATATTTCAAGATTGCCTAAAACAAATTTGTATTTTGGCTAATGCTCAAGTTGGTCATTTGTACCTTTCAGAGGACAGATATTCAGGCCACCTTTTACCCCAAAAGATCTGGCACTTGGAAAACAAACTTGAATTCGAAAGCTTCAAAGAACTCACCGAGCATCAAACTTTTGACTCGGGTATCGGTTTACCGGGACGGGTTCATGAGATCAGGAAGCCAGTTTGGATTGAGAGTATTGAACAAGATCTGAACTTTCCCCGAGCCAGTCACAAAGAAAGTCTCTCAATAAAGTCAGGGTTTGCCTTTCCAATTTTTATTGGAGAAAAAATTGCCGGGGTGATGGAGTTCTTTTTCAATAAACAACAAAGCTCTGACAGTGAGATGCTTGATTTGATGGGGCAGACGGGCATTCAAATAGGCAGGGCTTTGGAGAGAAGGTTTTCTGAAGAGGATAGGGACAAGATACTTCTATCTTTGAAAGAACGGATTAAAGAACTAACCTGCATGAGTGAAGTAGCAAAGTTGATCACTGTAAGCAAAACAATGGATGACATTTTATGTTCATTAGAAAAGTTCATTGTTTCGGCATGGCAATTCCCCGAGCTCACGCAAGTACGGATAACATTTCACAAGAAAGTGTTTGGGGCCAAGGAGTTGCCTAAAACCTCGTGGATTCTCTCCACCAACATTATCGTCAACAGAGAAGTTCAAGGTTTACTTGAAGTTTGCTACTCTGACAAACCTCCCAATACTGGAGACCTTATATTTTTAGACGAAGAGAAAAATCTTTTGACTTGGCTGGGCCAGGTTCTAAGTAGCTCAGCAAGTAGATTGGAAAATGCTGAAGATTTGAAAAACTCCAACACCGAATTGCGTGGTTTATATTCTAAATTAGAACATGTGCGCGAAGAGGAGAGAACCCGTATTGCAAGGGAGCTTCATGACGAGCTTGGACAAGCCTTGACAATCTGTAAACTCGATTTAACCTGGCTGAAACAGAAAACCCAGAACAACCCTGGTGAAGTTGAAGCAAAACTAAATTCGATGATGCTACATATGGATACGACCCTACAAGAATTAAACAGAATAGCGTCAGAATTACGCCCCCATGTCCTTAATGTCATGGGCCTGTTTGAGGCCTTAAAGCTGGAAACAGAAAGGTTTATTAACCTTACTGGCATTAAGGGGGAAATATTTCTTTCCGATCAAATTCCCATACTTCACCCAGATCTTTCGACCTTAATTTTTAGAGTTTATCAAGAGACTCTCACCAATGTTGCCCGGCACGCAGATGCAACAAAAATCAATGCTCAATTCATTAAAGCTGAAGACTTCCTTGAGCTAACGGTTAATGATGATGGGAATGGTATCGAAGTAGGCAAAGCTTATAACTCTAATTCCTTTGGTTTAACAGGAATGAGGGAACGGGTTCAAGAGTGGGGTGGTGAGTTTAGTATTAACGGTGCTCTTGGGGAAGGCACTCAGATATTCATAAGAGTTCCACTATTAAAGGCCTTGAGCTAATGAGCGAAAAACAGATCCGAATCATTATTGCGGAGGATCATTCTGTCGTTCGGCGAGGGATCAAAGATATTATCTCTGAAATCGATGGTTTCACGGTTGTCAACGAAGCCAGTAATGGAGACGAATTACTAGAGATGATGAAAAGTACCGAGGCTGACATGATACTTCTGGATATTGGTATGCCTCAAAGAAGTGGCTGGGATGTCATGATGCACATAAGAATGGAAAAACCTCATTTAAAAGTTCTGGTATTAAGCGTTTATCCCGAAAATGAATATGCGCTTCAATTTATCAAAGCTGGAGCATCAGGTTATGTCTGCAAGGCAAGCGCATCCGATGAGCTTGTGCAAGCACTTAGAACAGTAGCTTCAGGAAGCAAGTATTTTGGCCCATCATTGACAAATCAACTCGCCAAACAATTAACCCGGGGGGAGGAAGCCAATCAATTGCCTCATGAGTCGCTTTCGCCTAGAGAGCTGCAAATTTTATGTTTGATCGCTTCGGGAAAAACTGTAAGAGAGATCGCTGAAGAACTTTTTCTAAGCATACCTACCGTAAATACCCATCGAGCACGAATTTTAACTAAAATGAATTTAAAAAACAGCGTCCAATTGGCCCATTATTGCTTCGTTCATAAACTTGTTATTTAGGCTGTTGCTCGGTCTCACCAAGTTTAACTATAATCCCTCGACCACCAACTCTCCCCGTAGTGTTTTATATGACACTTATTCATTCGATTTATCATTGAAAAATAAATTTCCAATTATTTACAATTTTGAGCCAGATGCTAAATTGTCCGCATTGGTTGCTTTTGAATACTACGCTTAAGCACTCCAACTTGATAGAAGTTCTGCTCGAACTCCTATCATACGTCTGTAGAGGGGAGGGGACGCCCTCCCCCTACCTCTTAAAGAGTGAACCCCCCCTATTTTAGTGGTCAGCTAGTTAAGAGGCACAAGCCTTTCTCTCCTACGCGTCTGGACTTAGAAGGAATTGTCTTCCCTCCATAGTAAGTTCTGACAAGAAAGAACTGGGCTTGGATCTGTCCAGCTTCAGCAGTTTTATGCCACTACTCGCAGGCATATGCTCCAGTCCCAGCCCGGCCTGATACATGGAACCCCAGTTCAGCTGAACTTTATGGGGTCAATGGGAGAGTAATACTTAAAAAAAAAGCAGGTGACACTGAATTGTATTGTCTCAGGGTGGATCAATCCTGAACGGCCTGTTGGTATCTCGACAACGCCATCAGCGGGAAGAAATGCTGATACATATGGTATTTGATGAAGAAATGGATGGGAAATCCAGTACCAGTGAATTCATCCTCCCACCAGCTTCCTGAAAACTCACCCGAGTTTTGTTGCGTTTCAATTAAATAATTCACGCCACGCTCCACAACTGAACTTTGAGCTTCATCGGCGGCGATGAGCCCCAACAGGGCCCAGGCTGTTTGTGATGCGGTGCTTTTACCACGACCGCGCAGGCTCGGCTCTGTATAACTCTGGCAGGTTTCACCCCAGCCACCGTCTTCATTTTGATGAGACTCCAACCAACGCACGGCTTTACGGCTGAACCTATTCTTCATGTCTTCGCCAATAGCACGCAAACCGTTCAAGGCTAGAAACGTTCCATAAATATAATTCACGCCCCATCGGCCAAACCAACATCCATCAATTTCCTGACGTTCCTTGACAAACTCGATGGCTCTTTTAACTTGCGGGTGCTGCTTGTTAAATCCCCAATTAGCCAGCATCCACAAAATCCGACTGGTCACATCCACCGTTGCAGGGTCCAACAACGCCTTATGGTCGGCGAAAGGGACTTCGTTGAGAACCTCTTTGTCGTTATCCACATCAAAAGCTCCCCAACCGCCACTTTTGCTCTGCATGCCCAGCAACCAATCC
>JAJDBH010000161.1 GCA_029261455.1 Nitrospinaceae bacterium | reverse complement strand
CACTACGGATATGAGCCGTATGCTCTAACCACCTGAGCTACACCGCCAAGCTACTTTCATAACTGCTTGTAATTTTGAAGATTAGGATTTTACCCCCTTGCCCTTATACTGTCAATGGCAATTCTCTGAGACTTAATCACTTCTTATATTGCTAGGCTTATACCCCTGACTTGCCTTTCCAGCGTTTTACATCGCGCAAAAATTTAGTGCGATCCATCTCTTTCCCAGCAGGAAATATTTCGGTCAAAGGCTGAGGAAATTTTTTGTCCGTCTTGACCCAGTGCTCAAATTCACCCGTTCGAATTCTGTAGATATCTTTAAATGTTCGGTACTGTCCATTGATGCCAACGAAATCCCAACTGGTTTCATTGTTAATCAAACTATAAAGTTCAGAGCAAGCTATGCCTTCATAGAGATTAATTTTACCTATGCGCCCCTTAATAATATCGGCATCCTCTCCGGCAAAATCCAGGCACCAGATTTCTGATCCGTCCTGGCTGAACACTTCTAGTTGATAAGCCACTTTCCAGTCAACCCAACTTTGCACGGCTTTTTTCTCAACCAGCAATTCAACAAACCTTTTCTCTATAAAGTCGACGACTTCCTGCCATTGTTTTTTGTGTTCTGTTTTATCCTCAGTCCGAGTGCGAATGGGAGGAACTTCGGCCACGGGTTTAAACTCTACCTTATATCCATCATCCTCTTTAATTTTCACAAAGTCAGATGCCGCTTTTTGGATCTCTACACCCTCCTTGGAAATGACAGCCATGTCACCGGGATAAAAATTGCTACTTTTAATATCGGGACAAAAATCTTCTAGGTCTCTTAGAAACTGCTCCTGAGTTGTTGGAAAAGAATATTGATTGAGAAACCCAAACTCATCTCGATACTTAAACCCAGCAGAACCCGGAACCGCAAACTTCGGCCTGCAAGCAGTAGCCGCTTTGAGGAAGGAGCTGTACTCCTCCATCGGTAACTCCAAGGTATTATGAAACGAAAAACTCCCCTCCAAAAGCGGCAGGTAACGGACATGAGCAAAGTCCACCTGTCCGTGCAAGCGATGCATATATTTGATGATATCCGGCGATACGATGGTATCAACCTGGTTCCAGACTGTGACCTCGCCATCATTTACTAAAAGGCCGTGTTCGGGGAAGTAGTCCTGCTTATTCAAAGAGGGTGTGGCCGTGAGCGTAAGCCCTTTGATCTCCATGGTTTTGAAGTCCTCCACCACGGTCACATTCTTGAATTCCAGCTCACGCAAGACTTCAAGTAAAATTTCGTCACGCGGAGCCAGCACTATAGCATCAGGAGCAAGGATGCCAGCATCCCCCGCCAAGTATGCCAATGTGCGGATGTCAAAATGATCTTGATGTCGGTGCGATATGTTTAAAACATCTACTTTCGGGATTTTAGCCCGATCAAGGTCTATGCTCGGGCATTGGACATTACAGTCTTCCCACAAATAATCAAAAAATACCGGGTCCGTCAACACCGTTGTGTCACGTGATTGAATCAACAGGCAGGCGTGGGAAATCATAGTCACATTCATAATAAAAGCTATTCTCTATAATGGATTTAAACGGGTAAGCGTAACCGAACCACAACAAGAACTCAACGGTTTAATGAATTGAGGCAAATTGAACCTTTTTTATTCCCAGAGCATCATAAATCCAATAGGCTTGACAAAAGCGTCCAACTTCAACAAAATAACCCTTTTCAACTTTGAGATTTAAATATTGCTATGGATCAGAATGAACTAGACGAGACTGTAAGTTTTCAAGAAGGCCAGCCTTGCCCATTGCCCATTGCGGGTCACGGTGGCGGACTTTCTTTTTCTCCCGGTGGCGACATGCTCCTGATTGCCGCAGTGGCCCACCCTTCAGAAGCTCAAATCAAAGCCTTTGATGGTGATTGGAAAGCCAAATTGGTGGCAGAGTCAGAGTTTCCCTCCATCCCTATATTCGCCATCGGTGGTGAAGACTGGTTGCTGGAAACACCGTGCAACCCGGCTCAGCAGGAAAAAGAAGCTCCAGGCTTCATTGAAGCACTGTATGCAAAGGATGAATACAATATGGTGGCAATTCTGGTGGACTCGGAAGACACCATCATCAAAAAGATCACTTATGTTCCGCTGGAGGAAATGTTTATCGAGCGACTTGCCCTATCGTGGAATCCCTACCGAACCACAGGTGATGAATACACAAAAACTTTCACCGATAAAAATTTCACCGAAAAAGTCAACGAACTCTTCAAAATGAAATCTTCCGAAGAACTCTGGCGCACATCATGGTAGCCACTCGGCGTGGCGGCCTATTGGGCCGAGATAAGTCTCTGCTTTCCTGAAAAAACTATTGCTAGTTACAACCGGCCGTTGGCCGGTTATTCTTTTTCATATTCCGTTTCGTCAAGGTCTTCCTCTTCCTCGATTTCTTCGATGTCTTCAACATCCTCGAATTCTTCTTCTTCCTCTTCATCCTCCTCTTCTTCTTCTTCTCGATCGAATTCGGGGTATTCAAGCTGTTGCAGATGCTCTGGGTCCGCCAGAAGCTCAATCCCTTCTTCTGTAGTTTCGTTTTCCTCAATATAAAGACGAAGCAGGTTTTTCATGCACTCTTCTTCGCTGAGAACTTTGAGCCCTTCATCAGTGATGCTATTGTTTTCGACCATCAGCACTTGAAGATTCTGAAAGTTTGGTGATTTAATAATATGAGTGAAACCCTCATCTCCAATTTTGTTCCGATCAAGAGATAGTAAAGTAAGGTTTTGCAGGTATTCGCTCCCTGCAAGAAGCTCTGCGCCTTTCGCGGTGACTTTATTCAGTTCCAAATAAAGATGAGTCAGGTCTTTCAATTCTTCACATTCAGCAATGCATTTGCATTCAACATCACCGATACCAAGATTACTGAGGTCCAACTTGACGCCCTCTTCTCCAAGTCGGGCACGAATGAGGTTGAAGACTTTAAACTCAGCCAAGGCGTTTAACCCTTCTTGAGTTAAAGCATTACCAGTAAGGTCTATGGTTTGCAATTTTGGCAGACTTTTACTTTTCGCCAGAGCCTTGGCCCCTTCATCAGTAATTTGATTTTGCCTGAGATCCATAATCTCAAGGTTGCTCAAAGATTTAGCTTCAGCCAGATATTTCAAGCCCTCATCACCGAGTCGGTTTTCCGATAGCACCAAAGAAGTCAAGCCGCCTAAATGAGAAGATTCGGCCAAAGAACGAGCTCCTTCGGGGCCAATCTCGTTCCACGCCAGTCTGAAGGATTTAATGTTGGGTAGATTTTCGGACTCTGCCAGGAATTTCACACCTTCATCACCAATTTTATTTTTATACAGCTTCAGAGACTCCAGATTGGGCAGGCCATGAGACTCGGCCAATGCTTGGGCCGAAATCGCTGTCAGTTTTTTCCCGGTAATGGTCAACCTGCGAACCTGCTTTACGGACCGTGATTTTGCCAGTGCCTGCATTGCATCATCTCCAAACCTGGCATAACTGAAATCGAGAGTCTGGTAGTCGCGGCTCAATTTATATCCGCTACGGATCATACCCTCGATGTTGTAATATTTTTTCACAATGAACTCCATGTATCAAAAAACTGTTTCAAGGTGGTAAAATAGGAACCCGACATCATCATATCGTTGTGCCCCACCCCTTCAAGTATTTCCAAATGTTTCATTTTAGAGCCAGCATTATCGTAATTCAATTTAGCTTCATGCGGAGATATCAAAAAATCATCAGCCCCATGCATGATTAAAAGTGGACACTTTACTAACCTTATCTTTTCACTATTATTGAAAAGCGCGTCTTCCTCTGGAGTGGTCTTGTCAATTTTTAATCCCCGTCGTTCCACCAAAGGAATCGGATCAGCATAACCACTTTCCAGAACACAACCTGCCACATCCGAACGTTTGGAACAAAGTTCAAGTGTGGAAGCGCTTCCCAAAGATCTGCCCATGATACAGACTTTCTCTTTGAATTTACCTGCTGATTTCAGTTGGTCAAAAACTTTATGAGCATCTTCCAGCGTATTTCTCAGGGTCGGAAACCCGGAACTCCTTCCATAGCCACGAAAGTCTACGACTATCAACTCGGCTCCCATGGCATTAAAATGCTCAGCTAAGTTATCGTAGTCCGACACAATTTCGCCATTGCCATGAAAGAACAGTAAACTAAAGCGAGCCTCAATAGATGGATGTCTGCGCGCATGAATCACTATTCCCCGCTCAACTTCCACCTGAATATCATCGGAATTTCCCGGTGTAGGAGCTGTATCCTGCCGGGGAAAAAACAAATTTGCGTTAAAAGCCTGAGAATCAAAAATTGAATACATAAACCCAGTCCAAAAGAGATATCAGCTAATTCCATAAATAGCTAAATTATTTAACAACATGGCATTGTAAGGCAGTGCTTTAAAAAAATTGAATTCCATTTAAATCCGTGCCAGAATATGCGCCTCGAAAAGCGGTTTTTTATTACGAAACTTTGACCGGGTAATTGGTTTGCCAGGTCTTTAATTTGTAACCCTATCTTAAAATAAGGTGAAGTCTAATGTTAATGGAATTAGCCCCGATTGAAAAGCTGTTTAAGTCCTACGCAAGCATTTGTGCTGCTGCCCGCAAGAATCTTGGCCGGGATCTTACCATCGTTGAAAAAATTCTTTTCACCCATATGGCACCAGACACCGACTATTCTAAACTAGAGCGCGGTGTTTCCAATATTTTTCTTAGCCCCGATCGTGTGGCCATGCAGGATGCAACCGCACAAATGGCTATTCTCCAGTTTATCTCGGCGAAAATGCCCAAGGTAGCTGCCCCCACTACTGTACATTGTGATCACTTGATCCAGGCTTATACCGGTGCCATGGCTGACCTTAAAGCCGCAGAAGAGACCAATAAGGAAGTTTATGACTTTCTCCGTTCCGCCGCTATGAAATACGGCATGGGATTCTGGAAACCCGGCTCAGGAATCATTCATCAAGTTGTTTATGAAAACTACGCTTGTCCCGGAACCATGATGATTGGAACCGACTCCCACACTCCTAACGCTGGCGGCATGGGCACCATCGCTATTGGTGTCGGTGGAGCGGATGCAGTTGATGTCATGACTGGCCAACCTTTTATGACCAAGATGCCTAAATTAGTGGGCATTAAATTGACCGGAAAACTGAGCGGCTGGACAGCCTCCAAGGATGTCATCCTGAAAGTTGCCACCATGCTAACCGTTAAAGGCGGAACCGGAAAGATTGTCGAGTACTTCGGTGAAGGAGCTCGAAGCATGAGTGCCACTGGCAAAGGTACCATCACTAATATGGGTGCAGAAATTGGTGCCACCACCTCCACTTTCGGCTATGACGACATGATGGACCCTTACCTGCGCGCTACCGATCGCGGACCAATTGCCGATTTGTGTAAACAGTTCGCTGATGACTTGCGGTCTGATCCGTCTGTAGAGGAAAATCCGGAAAAATATTACGATGAGTATCATGAAATTGATCTGAGCACACTTGAGCCTCATATTGTTGGGCCGCATACGCCTGACTTGGGCCGACCTGTCTCTGCAATGAGCGCAGAAGTGGATGAAAAAGACTACCCTGAAAAACTTTCCGCAGCGTTGATCGGTTCGTGCACCAACTCAAGTTATGAAGACATGAGCCGTGCAGTCAGTCTCGTGCGACAGGCTAAAGCGGCAGGATTAAAATCAAAATCCAACCTGATGGTCACACCTGGTTCTGAAACCATTTATCAGACCATTAAACGTGACGGCATTCTTCAAGAGTTTGAAGATGTTGGTGGCACCGTTCTGGCTAATGCCTGTGGCCCTTGTATCGGACAGTGGAAACGAGATGATACGAAGAAAGGCGATAAAAACAGCATCCTCACTTCCTACAATCGTAACTTCGCAAAGCGTAATGATGGCAACCCCGAAACATTGGGATTCATCAGCAGCCCTGAGCTGGTAGTTGCAATGGCGTTTGGTGGGTCCATGAAATTTAATCCATTGACCGACACCTTGAAAGACAAGGACGGCAATGATTTCAAATTTCAGCCTCCTGAAGGTGAGGTTCTTCCGCCTAATGGTTATACGCCTCAGGATGCAGGCTACGAAGCCCCGTCTATGTCTGGAGAAGTCGTTGTAAGTCCAACCAGTGAGCGACTGGCAATTCTTGATCCTTTCCCAAAACAGGATTCAGTCAAAGACTATCAGGAGCTTCCCGTACTGTTCAAAGCCAGTGGCAAATGCACCACAGATCATATCTCTCAGGCAGGTCCCTGGTTGAAGTTCCGTGGACATCTGGATAATATCAGTAACAATATGTTCCTCGGTGCGACCAACGCATTTCATCCTGAGACCGGACAAGGCAATAACCCGGTCACAGGTGAGAAAGATCAAGAGCTCAACAAAATCGCCCGCAACCTGAAAGACTCAGGAACGGGTTGGGTAGCTTTCGCAGATGAGAATGTCGGGGAAGGCTCCAGCCGTGAGCATGCGGCTATGGACCCGCGTCATATGGGATGTATGGCATTTGTTGCCAATTCCTACGCCCGTATCTTTGAAGCCAACCTGAAGAAGCAAGCAGTATTGCCCCTCACGTTTGCAGATAAAGCGGACTACGACAAGATCCAGGCTAAAGATCGCATCAGCATTGCGGATCTGGACCAAATAGCACCGGGTAAAGCGGTGACTCTGAGTATCAAACACGAAGATGGGTCGACCGACTCCATTCAAGTCAACCACACTCTCAATGACAAAGAGATCGGCTGGTTCAAAGCTGGATCGGCTCTGAACTCTTTGACCGCTTAATTGCGCATAATTGTACGAAACCCCGGACGGTCACCCGTCCGGGGTTTTTTATTTCCCAAAAGTATTCCTTCAACTTGTCATCCAGTCCCCGCACAAGTCAGAGACCGAATAAAGTTTATTCAATCACCTCAATGGAAAACCAGCTTTCTTTAAACTCTCTTCTAGATAAAACGTCCTGATCTAAAGCTATATCAAGAGCATTCTGATAGACAATCAATTGAAACTCCTCTCCCGGTACAACTTTGAGGATCGGTGAAGTGACGTTCAGGCTTGTCTGCAATTGTTGCCTATCTATTCCTGCTGGCACATCGATAAATCCACCTGGGTCAAAGGCTGTTGCCTGGGTGGATGCAATGGAAATAAGACTGCTCGGGTCACCTACTTTTACAATATAAATGAATCGAAAACTTTCATCATTAATGATGATGGTGGAAGGGTCCGTGGTTAAATTTTCAAAACGAAAATTAGCTGACAGTCTGATTTTAGAAACCCCCGCAGGAACTTTTAAAATCGTGGGGTTTGACTCGGTATAAAAAGGATCGGGATCGTTATCGTAAAGCACTAGATCCCAGGGAATGTAGAACATTTCCCTGTTTGGGATTACGATATCTGGTAAGGGGCTGCCGATTGGACTCAGCTCCTCAAAGGTAACCAGTACACCCCTAAAAGGCGCAGCAATTGTGTTGATAACAATATTTTGAGTACAGGTACTACTTGTTGCCAGCAGCATCCGTTGCCGTAAAGGTGACCACCGTAGTGCCAACCGGGAACCCGCTAATTGGGGCATTGTTGGTAATAGACGTTACTCCGACAATATCGGTAGCAGTTGCATTGCCAAACACGACCGTTGTAACTGTCCCCGTCGCCAAAACCGCAGGAGCAGTACACACCGGCGCAGTCGTGTCCACAATCGTCACGGTGCGAGATTTCTGCACTGCTGCTTTACCTGCCGTGTCAGATACATTATAAGAAATCACTTGCGAGCCTACTACCAAGGTGTTGAGAGGCAGAACAGCACCTCCCCGAAAAATACTGGAAGTCAAATCACCATCCTCAGTATCAACGGCGGAAACTCCAACAATATCGTTTGGGATTAAGTCATAGGTTGCTCCGGCTTCCAAAGTAACAGCGCTGGGAATAACACTGATTACCGGAGGATCATTGCTGGTAACCGTCACGGTTCGCGTAACTGGAGCTGCAGCATTCCCCGCTGCGTCAGACAGGTTGTAGGTGATGGTGTAAGAACCCGGAGTATTAGTGTCAACCGGCAAACCTGTGATGATAATGTTGGCAGTGATGACTCCACCCCTGTCATCGGTTGCAGTTGCCCCGTCATCGGTATAAACAGCACCCTGTTCCACAGCTTCAGAAGCATTTCCAACCAAGGTAATTACCGGCGGTGTGGTATCATCATCCGATGGAAGATAAGGTGCGGTCGGTAAAGCATTATTGAAGTTCGATGTCCAGCGGGCGATGTTGGAGATACGGAGTTCGTCGATGAAGCCATCTGTGAAAAAGCTGGCAGTGGCATGGCTTGCTCCAATTTTTAGTGGGTTGGATGTGTAATTATTGGTATCGGTCCAACTAGTGACCAGACTTCCATCGATGAACATTCTGGCTGTATTTGCTTCACGAGTAACTGCATAATGCGTCCACTTGTCGAGGATAACTGTGCCGCCTACATGATCACTACCAATATCATCGTAAAAACTCCATTGTGTTCCGTTGTTATTTCTACGAGCTATAAAAGAAGGGGAAGTCCCCCCATAAGTCGAAACCATAGCTTCATACGCATTTGTACTATTCAGATAAATCCAAAATTCAATTGTGAAACTGCCTGTTCCAAAAGCGAAATCGGGGTGAGCTCCGATCTCCAGAAAATCACCATCCCCATCAAACTTTGCGCTCATGCCACCAAACTTGCTTTCGTCTGCAGATTGGGTAGCATCTCCATTTACAGTAACTGAATGTAAAGTAACGGAGCTATCAACAATAGAGCTTCCTGTTCTATCAGCATGAAGCAATAATTTGGTGTACACATCTGCCCCGGCAAGAGAGGGGGTCAGCAATAAAAATAGCGCGAAAAGTTTAAAGATAACCATGTTGAATTTTTTCATTGTTTCTCCGTTGATAAATATTTTCACTGAGGTATTCAAAACATCAATTATTCAAATTTTTATATGTTTTGCAGTGGCGATAATATGCTACCAGAGAATTATTGTCGAAATAATTATACAGTTATGGGAATATCAATGGTTTTGGAGAGGGGTTGAAAATGTATTTTCAAATTGGAGAGGTGATTGGGTGATGTATCCAGCCTTTCTTTTTTCCACTACGCCAGATGATGTGGGCCCATTCACCTTTGCGTTTGTCTATCTTGACGCGGGTTCCCTGTTTGAGGCGGTTGCAGATTTCACCTTCAGGCTTGAGGTGAACGGTGTGCGATTTATCCAGTAATAATTCTTCCAAGAGTATTAGGCCGGGTATTCAATGAAGGTTTGTAAATCACCCCAGCCATCAACCCCTCAACTAATCGGGCTTGAGTCTTTGAAAAGAGGGGGTCATTGCAATCCCACCTTCTTCGAAGTACCCGTTCCGGGTATGAAGGCTAATGCTAATATCACAGGGGTTTGGTGGATTTGATTCTTCTATTTTAATACAGAACTATGCACGTTAGTTTGGCTTCAAATTCTGACCAGACTCAGGTTTAATATGCAGGAACTTATCTTTCTTTAATTTACCTTTGCGCACTAACTTCAATAGCTCGCCAGGTTTAGGTTGGCTGGATTCCTTACGTCCGTTCATCACAGATATATCCAGGTCCTTGCGCTCATCCCCCAGTTCTTTTTCCGCGATACTCTGGAATGTATCGCCTTTTTGTACTTCATAGATATCAATATACTTAGGCTCATGACGTTTTCTATCTCCGCCATGTTTTTGCCCTTCATATTTCAAACCGCGAATCTGGTTTAAATATCTACCTCTGTAACTATTTACGTCTTCCGCCTCATCGCTCATTCGCCCGGCGAGGAGACCGGCCTTAACAATTCGGTCACGAGTATCAGGATGGCTCGCTTGAAAGGAGTGATAAGATTGACCGGACATGATTTCCTTACGTCTTAAGCTTTTTAGAAACCCAGACATGCCAAACGGACTGTAACCTGCTTCCCTGCTGTTCAATATCCCTTGTTCGTCCGATTCAATTTCCGCTTCGCGTCCATACCCCATATTAATTTGTTGGAACATGGCAGTGCTGACAGTGAGCCATTGACCCGCGTTCTCCGGGCTTGCAATCGCTCCTCCCAATGCCAAAATTTGTGCGCCGATACTACGAACCATCTGTTTAGCACCATGATGAAATATGATATGACCAATTTCATGGCCCAAAACACCGGCAAGTTCTGCCTCACTGTTCACCATCGCCATCAGGCCAAGCGTCACATAAACATAGCCACCGGGCAAAGCAAACGCGTTAATATCCGAGCTATCTACTATTCGAAAATAATAGCGCGGAAAAATCTTATCAGAAAGTTGGGAGACGAGGTTTTGACCAATATTATTGACGTATAGCTGGAGTTCTTTATTTTGATAGATACCATATTGTCGGGTAATTTGCTCATCGGCCCCCTTACCCATGGCTATTTCTGTTTCCTGCGAAATAAAGGGTACAGAATGCGTTTCTAGTGGCAGGATTAAGACAAGCAGAAGCAAAAGGGGCAGGAAAACACTTAAAAATTTTTTAGAACTATTCGGCATAAAATTAGCGGAGAACCTCCGCTGGCGACTGGCAATAGCTTTTTACCATCCGGAGCCGTTCCTCCAGACCTAACAAGTTCTTACTCGTTGTCCCCACGGCGAGTGGGCCGTTAGTAAATCAGGCGGAAAGCTGTTTGATACGGGCTTCTATTTTATCAACTTGCGGATTCTTGGAAAACTTAATCTGCATTTCTCTTAAAATCAGTAATGCATTGGACACATCGTTATTCAACTCGTGGCATTTTGAAAGGCTCCAGTAAACTTCAAACAAAGGGAAACCTGAATTAGCATCGATGACAGACTTGAACAAACCAATAGCATTTTTATAATCTTTTTTAGATTCATGACTGTACGCTAAACCGACCTGTGCCATTTGGTAGTTAATTTCACTTTGGGAAGAATGACTCATAACAGCTGAATAAAATGCCTCGGCTTTATCATATTCCTGATTTTGAAAGTGAATGTCTCCCAACAATAATGAAGCGCGATCTTTCTGCTGACCATCAGCCATTTTCTCTAAAATCGCTTTCGCGTCAGAAGCTGAGCTATCGGCACTATCAACAATTTTTGTTATCTCATAATAGAAGGCCTCATCTCTCAGTGTCTGAGTTTCCTTATAATATTTAAATCCAAAAAAAGAAGAACCGGCTACAACAATAGCTGCAATCACACCAATGACGGTGGAGCGATTATCCATAAAGTAATGCATGGCTTTATCAGAAGTGGATAAAAACTGGTCCTGCTCTTTAAACAAATCTTTTCGACTGACACGCTTGGCCATGAGATAAACCTTAATGGAATAGGGAAATATTTAGAAAATAACAGCTAAATCAGGTTATATATTGATTACTTCATTTAATCATAAAGGCCAACCCCAGACAAGCCATTTCTCTAAGCAATACAACGTTGAATTCGTTATAATAATCTCCTTAATTAAAGGTGAAAATATGCACGAAAAGATTTCCATTATCGGCGCAGGAAGCTGGGGAACAGCTTTAGCCATCCATTTAGCTGGCAATTTCAATCAAATATCCCTTTGGGTGTATGAAAAGGAATTGTGCGATACCATGACTCGTACAAGGGATAATGCTTGGTTCTTACCCGGACACCCTTTACCCCCAAATATACATCCTACATCGTCTTTACAATCAGCCGTCGAAGGGCAGTCTTTAATATTACTGGTGGTCCCTACCCATGTAATAAGACAGACCCTTATTCAGATTAAACCTTTTATTGAAAAAGATTGTCTCGTTATCAGTGCCAGCAAGGGAATAGAAAACGACACTCTTTTCACCAGTCATCAAATCACTCAGGATGTACTGGGTCCCAATACTCCTACAGCCACCATTTCCGGCCCCACTTTTGCCAAGGAAGTTGCAGAAGGTGTTCCTTCTGCTCTCTTGGCCTCGGCAGAGAACCTTGAAACGGCAAGGCAGATTCAAGATCTATTTACGACTGACAAAATGAAGGTGTTTGCCAACAACGATTTGGTGGGAGTTGAAATTGGTGGCGCATTAAAAAATGTAATCGCTATTGCCACAGGAATTTCTGATGGACTGGGGTTGGGGTTCAACACCCGAGCAGCTCTAATCACCCGTGGATTGGTCGAAATCAGCCGAATTGGAACGGAGCTGGGTGCCAAGCCGGAAACCTTTTATGGCCTGACCGGCCTGGGTGATCTGGTACTCACATGCACGGGAGACTTGAGCCGCAACCGTCAATTAGGCATCCAATTAGGTCAAGGGAAATCCCTGACAGAAGTTACTGCGAATACTAAAATGGTTGCTGAAGGGGTCTTGACAGTGAAATCGGCATATTCATTGATCAAGAAGTTTAATGTGCAAGCGGCAATAATGGAAGAAACCTACCGAGTTCTTCACGAAAACAAGTCACCCGGTCAAGCATTGAAAGACTTGATGAAAGTTGAGATATCCACCGAGTTTGCCGGCATAAAAGGTTTGGAATGAACCCTAAGGATTTAAAAAAATTATTGGATGATCTCCACGGTCAAAAACTGAATCCACAGCAGGCCATGAAAAAGCTTGAGACCCTGCCCTTCGAGAATCTTGACTTCGCCAAAGTTGATCATCATCGTGGACTGCGGAGTGGCATGCCCGAAGTCATTTATTGTCCGGGGAAGACCGTGCCTCAAATCAAAAAAATTATCCAAAGCATGAATCGTGCGGGCAGTTCAATTCTGGCTACCAAATTACCTAAAGAAACCTTTCGCAAATTAAAATCTTTTCTGCCGAAATTTCATGACTATAACGAAACAGCACAGACTCTGGTCATTGAGAAAAATAAAAAGAAGAAAAGAAGCGGCTTGATAACCATCATCACCGCCGGGACCTCAGACATCCCCATTGCAGAAGAAGCTTCCGTCACAGCTCGAGCATTGGGAAGTGAGACAGAAACTCTTTTTGATGTAGGAGTCGCTGGAATTCACCGCCTGTTCAACAATCTTGAGGAAATCCGCAAAGCGCGGGTGATCATTGTTGTGGCTGGAATGGAAGGGGCTCTGGCAAGTGTTGTTGGGGGCTTGGTAAACCAACCTATCATTGCAGTGCCCACCAGTATCGGTTATGGAACGTCTTTTGGTGGCGTTTCTGCACTTCTTACCATGCTAAACAGTTGCGCAACTGGAATAGCTGTCGTTAATATCGATAACGGATTTGGAGCCGGATGCATGGCTCACCGCATCAATATTCTTGGGGAGCCGAAAGAGACTGAATAAGACGATTCATTCCCTCCTCAGGACTAACCACTGGCTCATATCCAAAATCTTTTTTAGCTCGGGAAATATTAAAGTAGTGCGAAGTTGCAAGTTGGGATGCCATAAAACGGGTCATTGGAGGTTCTTTTTTGATCCCGCAAAAACCGTATACCCCCTCCAAAAAATGCCCCAGCTTTAATGCTGTTTTATAAGAAATACTGCGGCTGACCGGCGGGCGCCCTGTTTTTTTCAACAGGTCATTGATCCAGCCCCACAATTTCACCGGTTCGCCATCACTGACAAAATATACCTTTCCGGCAAGAGGCTTTCCCACACCAAGCGCATCACAGGCTTTAAGATGTGCGGCCACAGCGTTATCGATATAAATAATATCAACCTGGTTTTTACCCTGCCCTACCCGCATCAATCGACCCTTATCCGCTTTTGCTAAAATTCTCGGGACTAAATGCGGGTCTCCCGGTCCCCAAATAAGATGCGGCCTGATCGCAACCGTGGCTAAATCTACACCATTTGCCTCGATCACAAGTTTTTCAGCAATTGCTTTGGTACGTGGGTATTCACACAAATAGTTCTCTGGGTAGGGGACCGATTCATCCACCCCCTCCAAGGACGAGTCCCCATAGATAACACTGGGAGAACTGGTGAATATCAGCTTTTGTACGCCACTAAGCAGACATGCCTTGAGTACATTACGGGTACCTTCTACATTGATGCTGTAAAAATCCTCTGCGCGTCCCCAAATTCCGGGAAAAGCCGTAGTGTGAAACACGGTATCCACGCCGGAAAATATTTTGCGCAAAAAATCAAGGTCTCGAATATCCCCTTGGAATGATTTGATATCGTCAGGAAGGTGAGAGTACTTATGCCGGCCCATAATAGATACGTCATGGTTGTTTTCATGAAGGGCTCTAGCAATTCCACTGCCAAGAAAACCGCCGCCGCCTGTAACCAGAGCACGCATATATTATCCGCTTATTCTATCGAAAGACTGGCTTTTGCATCCAACTCCTTAAAGTCAGTCGATGAACTTGCGTCTCGACCAAACTTATAATGACCTGCGCAGGCAATCATAGCGGCATTATCGGTACAAAAAACAGGGTCCGGGAAAGAAGCTTCAAAACCCCAACATTGAGCCTCTTTTTTTACTGCCTCTCGCAAAGCACCGTTTGAGGCTACCCCACCGGTAACAACGATTCTTGACAAGTTCTCTCTTTTACAAGCACTGATAACTTTATCCACAAGAACATCAAGAACAGCATCCTGAAAACCCGCTGCAATATCTTCATCTGTCAGGGTTATACGGCTGTCCTGCTCTCTTTGATTCAAAAAAGTTCGAACCGAGGTTTTCAATCCACTGAAACTAAAATCGAGAGAGCCCTTTTCCAGATAGGCTCGCGGAAACTTATGCGCCTTACCATTTCCATTACGTGCCAACTTTTCAATAGCAGGACCACCCGGATAAGGAAGCCCCAGCATTTTCCCTACTTTATCAAAAGATTCTCCTGCAGCATCATCACGAGTCCGGCCGAGTAATTTGTATTGACCAAAATCAGAAACACGGTACAGATCGGTATGGCCACCAGAAACGACCAGAGCTAAAAAAGGAAACTCCATTTTTTTCTGCAGAAAAATGGCAAGAATATGTCCTTCTAAATGATTCACACCTATCATGGGAGTCTTCAGGCCATATGAAAGCCCTTTGGCCGTGTTCAAACCAACCAGCAATGAACCGATCAATCCGGGCCCCATTGTGACTGCAATGAGATCGATATCTTTCAACGTCACACCAGCCACTGCTACAGATTCCTTAATAACCCGATGCACACGCTCATTATGAGACCGCCCCGCTAACTCAGGAACAATCCCTCCATACTCAGAGTGGATGTCAATCTGGTCATTGATGATACTGGATAAAAGAGTGTCGCCGTCTTTTAAGACGGCGGCTGCAGTTTCATCACAGGAGGTTTCTAAGCCAAGAACAAGCATAGGTGAGCTGAAAATCTATATAATATCGTTGACAATAATAAGAGGAAGAAAAGAACTTTATTTCATACTGATTTGGCTATCAGAGCTCGAAGTGGGAACCTGTAAATTTTTAAACATTTTTTTCATGACTTCCCAGCCTGAAAGCAAGGAAACAGCCTGCTGCAACTGATTGTCTTTTAACAGGTCTTCATTGACGACATTTTCAGCAGCCTCGGCAGCAGCATCGGCTGTTTCTTCTTCACTTTCCTGTTCAACATCGCCAATGCTGGTCTTACCTTTCAGATGTTTCTTTAAGTCTTTCTCACGTAAGAATCTTCGAAGTCTGATTTTTTCTTTGGGTTCCTCTTCATTCTCATCTTCCTTGTCCAATTCATCAACGGGAGTTCGATCAATGATGATGTCAGGCTCAATGCCATTTTCCTGAATCACCCGTCCACTGGGAGTATAGTAACGTGCTGTCGTTAACCTCAAAGCGGACCCATCACTCAACGGTATAATAGTTTGAACAGACCCTTTCCCAAAGGTTGGTGTGCCCAGAATAACGGCACGATTCAAATCCTGCAAAGCACCAGCCACAATTTCAGAAGCACTCGCACTGCCGCCATTGACCAAAATGATGAGGGGATAAGAAACCCCAGCCACCTTATCATGGCTGGTGAAACGCATATTCTGTTCTTCTGAACGCCCTTTGGTATAAACAATCAGGTTTTCTCGATTCAAAAACCGATCCGTCACTTCCACAGCCTGATTCAACAGACCGCCGGGATTATTCCTCAAGTCCAGAATCAACTTGGTAATCCCTTCCTCATTGAGGTCACTCAGGGCTTTATCAAGATCCACGCTGGTATTCTTTGAAAAACTGCGAATCTTGATATAACCAATATCCTTCTTATAACGCTTTTTGATAACACTTCGAACTTTAATGATGTCCCGGACAATGGTGAATTCTTTAGGAGCCTTGAAGGACTCCCGGAAAATTGTAATATTTACGGGAGAACCAGTTTCTCCTCTGAGTCGAGAGACTGCATCCTGAAGAGTCATATCAAGGGTTGATTCATCCTCAATCTTGATAATTTTATCGAGGGGTTTAATACCAACTTGAAAAGCCGGGGTATCTTCAATCGGTGAAACAACGGTCAGCACACCATCACGAATACTGATTTCAATGCCAAGTCCACCAAACTTTCCAGTTGTCTCAACCTGCATTTCTTTATAATTTACCGGAGGCAAATAGCTGGTATGAGGATCAAGAGCTTTAACCATGCCCTTGATAGCTCCATCAATCATGGCATCGCTCTCAACAGATTCCACATAATTAGACTCAATCAGGGAGAGAATCTCAGAAAAAACTTTGAGCTTGTTATAAGTATCCGGTTTGGGTTTATCTACAACTTCTTCTGCATAAAGAGTTTGAGCAGATAATATTCCCAATATAACGATGACCAGAAACCGAGCAAATCCAGCCTTTATTCCTTTATCCACCGGTGACAAATTCAAAGTGTTATCTCCTAAGATTTAAAACGATGATTATATATCAATTATAGACCTTGCGCACCCATAACCGTATTTCAAAAAGATGTACAGTTATTATCTTTTAGCCGTTTTGAACCAACGAACAGGCTCAATGGGCTTGCCCTTTTCACGCATTTCCAAATAAAGGGTCTCCCCAACAAGGGATCCCGTATCTCCACTGAGACCAATAATATTACCAACCTGAACAACCTGATTGGTTTTGACATCAATCCGATCCAAATGCCCATAAAGAGAATGAAAATCCTTTCCATGACCAATGATTACCAGATTCCCATACCCATCTAGTTCTCCTGTATAAAGGACTTTGCCATTGAAGATCGATCGCACTGGGGTTCCTGTACGGGTTTTGATATTGATTCCATTATGCACAATGAAGGTGCCGTACTGTTTATCTTTTTGTCGGCCAAATTTATTGAGAATTTTCCCCTTCACCGGTAGAGCCAGCCTGCCCTTTTTGTCTAAAATATCCAAGCCTTCACCGGACACCAGTTTCGACAATAATTTTGAAATCAGACTATTTAAATTTTTGGAAGCATTCTGGAGTTCCTTACGGGTTTGAATTCCATATTGCTTTTTCTTTTTAATCTTCTTCAAAAAACGTTTTTTATCTTGCCGGGCCTTTTTAAACTCTCCCCGTTTGCCCAAGGCTTCTTTTTCCAGCCTCACCAGTTTTGCCCTGACAGACAGAAGAGATTGCTTTTCAGTTTTCATGCCCTCAAGCTGATTATTATAATCAGTCATCAAACTTGCATCATGCTGAGCGATCAGATCCATATATTTAAGGTGTTGCAAAAATTGACTAGCATTCTCGGATGAAAAAGCTACTTTTAGAGGAAAAACAGGGCCCTCCTTATAAATCTGGCGAAATCGTTTCCCCAACAATAGCTTTTGAGCTTTTAATTTATGTTTATTAGACTTAAGGTTCTTTTCAAGTTTCGAGAGTTTCTTTTTGTTAATCAGAAAATTCCACTGATAAATCTTAAGCTCTCTTTCCTTTAACTTTATTTGGTTATCAACCTTCCTAAGGTTTCTCAGCACCTGGCCTTCTTTTTTACCAGCCGAAGAAATAAGCTTGTTCTGCCTGGCTATTTTTTTCTTTAGAAGACTTAACTCTTTCTGTTCATCCTTCAACAGCACATCTATTTCTTTAGCACTCTTTTTTGCTGCCCAGCCGGTTGCAGCAAAACACAAACCCGCTATAACAAAAACCGTCAGAAACAGGGATCTATACATCATCTCTTATTCAAAATCTGCATATATTGATAGGTAGAAATATAACTGGCTACCAAACCAATCAAGACAGTTAATCCCACAAGACTCAATAAAAACGGCTGGGATATAAATTGAAAATCCATTCCTCTTGCAATGGACTCTATGGAAACCTGAAACTCACTTTTCAAATAGAAATAAATGATACCCATTAACCCCAGCGAGAGCAGTGAGCCACATAACCCCTGTAACATTCCTTCCAGCAAAAAAGGGATCTTCACAAAGCCAGGTGTCGCCCCAATCAACAACATTAATTCGATTTCATCCTGTCTTGAAAAAATGGAAAGCCGAATCGTATTAGAAATAATCAGAATCAACCCAAAACTCAGCAAAGCTCCCGTTGCCATAAGAAATACACGGCAGAAGACCATGAATTTTTCAAAACGGGATATCCAGCTTTTGCCATACTCGACAGACTCCACACCGGGCTTACCCTGGATTTGTTTGGCAAATTCGCTGATATGTGCAAGACGGTTATCAGACAACTTAAAACGCACCTTGTATGAGGTGGGTAAGGGGTTAAACCCTATGTCAAATTCCAGCCCAGATTTCTTTGCCTGGCTTAGTCTGAAATCCTGCCAGGCCTTTTCCTTGGTAACTTCTTCTGTAGACTGAACTCTTGAGTTTTCTTCAAACAGGACTTCAAGATGATTTTTTTGAACGGGGGAAATATCATCATCAAGATAAACAATTAATTGAACCTGCTGGTTCCAACTGGCCAGAAACCCATTCAAATTAAAAAAAATAATGAGAAAAATCCCTAAAATACCAATTGAAATAGCAATGGTTACAATAGAAATCAGGAAAGTTTGCATATTCGCACGAACATTCGCAATCGTCGCCTGAAAACCTATAATCAAAGCTTGGGTTGCTGAATTCATGATGAGGTGACCTTTCCACGATTTAAAACAACGACTCTATGATTTCCCAACTTCAGAATATCCTGACTATGAGTTGCAAATATAATGGTCGCACCATTGCGGTTTAACTCTTCAAAAAGCTTTAATATCTCAAGAGAAATTTCCGAATCCAGATTACCCGTAGGTTCATCCGCCAAAATGATGGGAGGGGCATTCACCATTGCCCGTGCAATTGCCACACGTTGTTGTTCGCCACCAGAAAGTTGGGCAGGAAAAGAATCTTTTTTGGG
>JAJDBH010000160.1 GCA_029261455.1 Nitrospinaceae bacterium | reverse complement strand
CATTCTTTATGCGCCGGTTGTCCGGAGTCCATTGCTTTTCGATATATTCTGGCTAGTTTACCGGCGCCAGAAGATACCGTATTTGTCGGTTCAACAGGCTGTACCAGTCTGGTGTTCCCGCATGTTGCGGTTCATAACATCCATTCTTTGTTTGGCAACCAGAATGCCATTGCTTCAGGTCTGAAACGGACATTGAAGGCACGCTTCCCAGATGTTGAAAAGGATGTGGTTGTTCTAGCTGGTGACGGAGCTACCGTTGATATCGGGCTGGATATGACCATGCAGTCTTGGTTCCGTCAGGAAAAATTCACCACCATTTGTTTTGATAATGAGTTGTATGCAAACACAGGTGGGCAGGAAAGTGGACTGATGCAGAAAGGCTTTGTTGCTAAAATGGCACCGAAGGGCAAAAACTTCGAGAAAGTCCGCTTGGCCGAAATCGCTCGAGAAGCAGGGTGTGCTTACGTAGCAGTTTTGACTGTTAGTAAACCTAACCGGGTAGAGCAAGCGATTAAGAACGCTGTTCTGATCGCTCGAGAAGTCGGACCTACGTTTGTTCAGCTTTACACGCCTTGCATCCTTGAGATCGGGAAGCAGAGCATGGAAGGTCTGGATGAAATGAAGGACTCAGAACAGATTGGCGGACGATTTGTTCAGAAAGAATACATAACGGATGAAGCTCAAAAACTTTTGGACTCCATCAAAGAAGAAACCAAAATTAGAAAAAAAGCGGCTAAAGAAGCTAAAAAGTCGGTTAACGCTTAAGAAATAGGAGTGGAAATATTATGAGCAGGATGAATATCCGAATTTCCGGTTTGGGGGGACAAGGGGCGGTTACCGCCGCGCATCTTCTGGCTATGGCTGCTAATAAAGATGGGAAGTTTTCTATCTCAAACCCTTTCTTTGGTGCTGAAAAGCGGGGTGCGCCTGCAGAAAGTTATGCCAGAATTGGAACAGAGCGTATCTATGACCGTGGGGAATTGGTATTTCCTGATGTCATTATGGTGTTCCATCCTCAGGTTATTACCATGCAGAAAAGTTATACCGCTCCCTTTTATTCCGGGATCAAGGAGAATGGTCTGGTCATTATCAACACCAGTGCTGATCTTCTGAGCGATGAAGATCGCAAAACTCTGGACGATCTCAATGTTAAAGTATTCAACCACGATGCGACCAAACTAGCTTTGGAAATTGGTAAAACCGAGCTTTCAACCAACATGGCGATGATAGGTGCGTGTGCGGGTATTACCAATATAGTGAGTCTTAAATCGTTGGATGGTGCCATTCAGGATCGTTTTGGAAAACGATATGTAGCTTCAGGGGGTACGGCTACACTTGATGAAGCGATTAAAAAGAAGTACGCGAAAAAAGAGATGTTACTGAAAGCAAATATGGACACCATCATTGAGGGTCATAAGCTTGCTATTGAGTGGGCCAAGACGCAGGACTTGCAATTGGTTGAGGTCTGATAAAGTAAAAGATCAGTCGGTTAGGTGTTTTAACCTTTTTTAAATTAGGAGAACTTTCGAGTGTATAACATAGCGTGGGTAGATAACGAAAAGTGTATCGCGGAAAAAGGTTGCCGACTGTGCATCATGTATTGCCCTGAAGCAGACACCATTATGTTTGATGAGTCTACAAAGAAAGCCATAGTGATTGAGCCTCGTTGTAAAGGATGTGACCTTTGTAAGGTGGTCTGTAGCACACATAATGCGATCACCATGTTTCCTGTCGATCCGACTACTGGACAGGTTGTTATGGGTGGTTCAGCAGGTGAAGCAGCTGCATTGGGTCAGGCTTACGCTGGTTAAACACCTGAAAAAGTATTTAACCCATGGCCTTTTCAGGCCATGGGTTTTTTTTTACCCTGAAGGGCCGAAATTTTAGAACCTGCATCTACTCCCCCTCATCTAATTGAATGACCGGTATATTATATATAACCCTGTAAGGAGCTAGCGGATGGTTGATACGTTTCAAAAAGAAGTGCAGTGCACCCTCTGCCCGGAAGTTTTTGAGCCGGTGACTGAGCCCGGGGAAGAGGAAAACTCCTACCTGATATATTGCTCCTCGTGTGTGGAATATCTTTCGGTTGGCCGCACTAATCCTGTCCGGGTTGCCTTTCGTGAGGTTTTAGGGTTAAAAGGCGAGGCCTTGGCCCTGGCTTTTCAAAGTGTGCTGACATCTTGCAAGTGCGGGGGGGAATTCAACCATGACTCAGGACGGCGATGCCCCAAATGTCTTTATAAGATTGAGAGAGAAACCAGGAAATCCGGGATCACTTTTGAACCGGAGTTCTATTGTCCTTGGAACCTGGATGAACTGAAAAAATCAGAAGGAAAATTTTTCGAATATATTTTCAATAAGGTTGAATCTAAAGAAGAGACCTTGAAGCAGTTGATCGAGAGATTCGAGTCAGGCCAGATCGAAGCAGGAGCTTATATTGAGGGGTTGGATTCCCTGCGCTTTAGAGAGTCGACTCAAGTCTCTGTTATTCAAGCCTGGGCAATGATGCTGGGATCAGAAATGGCTTTCCGCGCGGCAGAGGAACATGGCCTGGTGGAGAGGTATGGCTCCAGAATACTGGTTAGTATCGCTGGTGCCATTGAAATGAGTGAGGGTAAAGCGGTTCTAACCACCTTGACTACTGAAATGAAAAACTGGGACGGAGAAGTGGAGCGGGAGCTTAACACCTTCATCGCAAAAATAGGCGGTGGCTTCTAACTACTAGGCGTAGGACCCGTGTGCGCTTGACATAGACTTGTTCAAGTTTAAGAAACTCGTCCTCATTATTCCTTAGAGTGGCCTAGTGGTGGTATTTTTTAAGTGTCTGCTCTACCGATGAAAGGTAGGAACCTCCAAAAAGATTCAAATGGTTTAATAGGTGGTATAGATTAAACAGGTCTTTTCTCTCCTCATACCCCGGATTCAACGGAAACGCTTCGTGATAAGCTTCATAAAACCTTTGTGGCAGTCTGCCAAAAAGTTCGGTCATGGCCAGGTCGGCCTCGCGCAATCCATAATAAACCGCAGGATCAAATATGCAGGGAGTGTTGTCCCGGTCAGGAAAATAATTCCCCGACCAAAGATCACCGTGAAGTAATGCCGGTTTTTCTCCAGATATGTCCAGGTAGTTCTCAATCCTATCGCATAGTTTGCTGAGGTTTTTATCAGTTCTATTCGGGAGTTTTCCGGAGTTCCTTGCAAGCTTCTGTTGATATCGCAATCTATGGTCGCGAAAAAAATGGATGGCATTATTTTCGCGTGTATTTTTCTGCTGAGTACTACCAATATAATTGTCGTGGTCGAGTCCGAAGCTATGATGGGTATTGCGGTGAAGCTCGGCCAGCGATTGGGCAAAGCGGACGGGGAAATCGGGGGTGGGTGAAGACCTTTCAATATATTCCAGAATGAGAAAGGTAGGATTTGGGGAATCCTGCAAAGCCAGAGCTTTTGGAATTCTGGGTCCTTTTTCTGCCTGGGACAGAAGTTTAAGCCCTTTCGCTTCTGCAGGGAAGAAATCTAAGGCAGGATGATAATTATGTTTTAGAAAAACCCGTTCACCATTGGTCAATTGCAGTATGTGGGTCTGGTTTATGCAACCACCTTCAGTTTGGGATGAAGACTGCACTTTCACCTCCTGCCCAAAAACAGGTTTCAGGAGTTTGCAGATTTCTTCATTCATGTGTTTTTTGCGAGCTTTGTTTTCAAATGTTCCAGAACTTTCGGGCAGGTACGCTCGACGATCTGGTACACCGTTTCAAAGCCTTTGCCGCCTCCATAATAAGGATCGGGCACATCGAGATCGTTGTTGTGCTGTGGGTCGAAAGAACGAAAAAGAAAAAGCTTATCTTGTAGTTCTGATGCAGGTCGCATTTGCTTAAGGGCACTCAGATTGCTGTGGTCCATAGCCAGTACCAAGTCCATTTGCATGAAATCGGAGCTCTGAAACTGGCGTGCCCGGCTATTGAGATGAAGACCATGGTCTCGCGCCGTTTGTTGCATTCTGGTGTCGGGAGGGTTTCCCGTATGCCAGCCGCTAACTCCGGCGGAACTTATAAGGATGCGATCCTGCAGTCCCTCTTCTTTGACAAGGGCCTCAAAAACACCTTGAGCAAGCGGGGAACGACAAATATTTCCAAGACATACAAAGCAGACTTCAACAGTTGAGTTCATTTATTGATTTACCAGACATTTGCGTTTAAGATATGTGAAAATTATTTATTACCATAATAAAGAATTGTTCTGTATTTATTCAACCCGAACTTTGATCTCCGATTTATTATTCAAGGAAACTAAACTTTGATACCACGATACTCATTGCCTGAAATGGCAACCATTTGGGAACCGGAAAACAAATTTAAAATTTGGCTGGAAGTAGAAGTTCTGGCTTGTGAAGCCTTGGCCAAAAGAGGTGAAATCCCCAAGGCTGCCCTGAAAGACATTCAAACTAAATCTCAATTCAATGTGGAACGTATTGATGAAATTGAACGGGAAGTAAAACATGATGTCATCGCATTTTTAACCTGCGTGGCGGAACATGTTGGAGAATCTGCAAGGTACATGCATATGGGGATGACTTCTTCCGATGTTTTGGATACAGCTTTAGCCGTTCAAATGAAGCAATCGGCAACCCTGATCTTGAAAGAACTCACAGCATTTAAGAAGGTTTTGGAAAGGCAGGCGAAGAAACACAAGCTCACGCCAACTATTGGACGCTCTCATGGTATTCATGCAGAGCCTCTGACCTTTGGCTTGAAAATTGCCAATTGGTATGAAGAAGTCAAACGCAATATAGACAGACTCAAAAGAGCCCGGCAAACCATTTCCTATGGGCAGATCTCCGGCGCGGTTGGAACCTTTGCCTGCATCGACCCGGATGTTGAAGAATATGTTTGTTCAAAGTTGGGGTTGAAACCCGCTCCGGTTTCGAGTCAGGTTATTCAGCGCGATCGGCACGCCGAGTTTTTTTCTACTCTGGCTATTATTGCCGGGACCATTGATAAAATCGCCACTGAAATCCGCCACCTGCAAAGGACGGAAGTTTTGGAGGCGGAGGAGTTTTTCTCTAAAGGACAAAAAGGTTCATCGGCTATGCCGCACAAACGCAACCCCATAGTTTCCGAGCAAATGTCTGGTTTGGCACGAGTAGTGCGAGCAAATGCTTTCGCGGCAATGGAAAATATTCCACTTTGGCACGAACGGGATATCAGCCATTCTTCTGTTGAAAGGGTGATTGGGCCGGACAGTACTATTTTGATCCACTATATGTTGAGGAAAATGACAAAACTGATGGATGGTCTGATCGTCTATCCAGATAATATGATGCGCAATCTGGAAAAAACAGGCGGCTTGATTTATTCGCAGAGTGTTTTGCTGGCCTTGGTGAGAAAGGGCATTACCCGGGAAGAAGCCTATAAGCTTGTGCAGAAAAATGCCATGCAAAGTTGGACTACGGGAAAAGATTTTTTAAAGCTTTTGAAAAAAGATAAGGCAATAACAAAACTTTTATCAGCTACCGAGATTGATAAGACTTTTAAATTAAAAACCCAATTTAAAAATATAGACCGGATTTTCAAACGGGTCTTTACAAAATAAGAGGTGAATTATGGAACAGTTAGAAAAGCTTTATGAAGGGAAGGCCAAAATCCTTTATAACACTTCTGATCCCGATTTGGTGATTCAGTATTTCAAAGACGATGCTTCGGCTTTCGATGGTAAGAAAAAAGGAACCATTGTTGATAAAGGGGTGATGAACAACCACATGTCTAGCCGGATTTTTCAGTATTTGGAGACTAAAGGTGTTGAAACCCATTATGTAGAAACTCTTAATGACCGGGAAATGTTGGTGAAAAAACTGGACATCATTCCTGTAGAAGTGGTGTTGCGTAATATTGCGGCAGGAAGTTTATGCAAAAGGTTGGGAATCGAAGAAGGTCTGGTTTTGGAAAAACCAATTCTTGAGTTTTTCTATAAGAGCGATCCATTGGGTGATCCCATGATTAACGAATGCCATGTCGATGTTTTTGGCTGGGCTACTAAAGAAGAGGTGGAGATTTTGAAGTCAGAAGGGCTCAAAATCAATAACCTGATGATGGAATTTTTTAAAGAGCGCAACATTCGCCTAGTAGATTTCAAACTGGAATTTGGCCGGCATAAGGGTAAGGTTTTTCTCGGAGATGAGATCAGCCCAGATGGATGTCGTCTATGGCATTGGGACACCAATGAGAAAATGGATAAGGATCGTTTCCGCTTTAATATGGGAAATGTGGAAGAAAAATATCAGGAAGTGTATGACTTGATTTGTACTTAATTTTTTTCACGTCCGTGAACGAGAAATGCTAGGATATAAAGCACCAATGCCAGTAGGTATAGATTTTTAGTGCCCAGAGCCATTGAGCTGTATTCCAGCAATCCCCCGCAAATAGCTCCCATGAGGTTATAGCCCAGAGAAGTTGTGGGCTCCTTACGAGTTGCAAAAATCTGAGAAAATAACATTCCCGCAAAAAACAGTGGCACTGCCGTGATTAAAGCACCAAGAATCCATTGCCCAGCTAATGGCAAGTCTAGAAGGGAATGAGTGGGGATAGCGTAACTGATCACGATGGAGATAAACAGGATGAAGAATATTCTGGTTTTATCAAAAGGTCCTTTGCGCAGGATGAAAAGATTAGCGATGAAAATTAATGCCAGGATGGATGCGAAAACTAGAACGTTGACCTGCCAGGTGGATCCAAACAATAAGGACATTTCGGTGACGCTTTTAGTCTCTAGCAATAAAAAGCTCGCGCCTAATAGAAACAAAGTCCAATCGGTTTCTTTAAGGTTTTTTCTTCCAGCTGCCAAAATGATCGATAGCAGGGAAATTGAAAGTATAATGCCGCCAGCCTTAAGGTAGTGAGATGGAATGCCATGACGATCTAGGTAAAGGTAAGGCCAATCATCAGTGGGAGGAGAGACGAGATTTGTTAAGATATTGAAATCTTGGAAGGATGAATTAAATTCATTTGAAGCTTCAACCTTTGACCCTGCAACCAGAGTGTAATTAAAGAGTAGGGGTTTTATTTCATAGTGCATTAATGGATGAACCTCAAAAATATCCGTCAAGATTTTATATAGCTTGATAGATATGGCTGGATTCGCGGACATATGGTACAAAATTAACACTCCCTCTGGCTTTAAATGTTCTTTGATAGATCGAAATGATTCTGTGGTGTAGATATAGTTGTCGAGACGGATGGAGGACATGCCAGACAAGAGGGTTTGACTGTCCAATGTTCCCAGAATGATGACATCATACTGCTTTTTGGTTTTCTTCAGGAAGGCACGGGCATCATCGATATGAACTTTCACACGAGGGTCATCATATGGTTTCTGATAATTTAAATCTTTGCCGAGCTTCCAGATAGCCCGGTCAATTTCTACGGCATCAATATTTTTTGCGCCCTGCTCCTAATATCAACACATCTTCCCAGCTTTTTGCTAAGCGGTAAGGCTGTTGGTACTGCTGTTTAATTATGTCTGTATTAGCTTTTTGAGGTTCAAGCGGTGGAGAGAAATTAATCATATATTGGTGAAGAGAGCCATTGACATTGATAGATGTCATATCCGGATTTTCGTAGTGATTGATTTTATAATAAGGTGACCAGATTTCATGGTCTTTCTGGTAAAGATTTTGAATCAAATAAAATACAAGTCCCAGACAAAGAATGGAGACGATAGAGTTTTGTTGCTTCCGGGCTAGAAAAAAGAAAAGGATTCCGCCGAGACCAAACCAAGCTAAAGGTGGGGTAGAAAAATGGCTCAATAAAGAAAAGGCCAAGAGTCCGGCCAAGCTTCCCGCGGTATTGATGGCATAGGCATGGAGAGCTGGAAAGTTTTTAAACTCCCTACCCATCGCGTAGCCCAAGGGGATAAATGGCAGGGCAGAAAGGCTAAAAAAGGCACTCACGACTGGAACCATTCCCCATTCTCTACTATGTGGCGATAAGTCCATGTAAAGAGCATACATAGCCTCTTCTGCACTTGGTGAGGCGACTAGAACATTGCTGAAATAAACACAGGCCCCTGTTAGTAAAAGTAACGCAGGAGGGAAGAATTGCGTGAGATTCTTTTCTCTCTTCGCACGAATCATCCCGATGCCCATTCCCAGAAAAGCCGCGACCAACACAAGGTTGATAAAGTAGGCGGTGATCCTGACGTTGGAGGGGATGAAACGAATTAATGCTAGTTCAAAAAAAAGAATTAAAAAACTGTAACCGAAGAGTTTGTAGGAAGAGGGGGAGAAAATACTTTTAGGCTTCAAAGTGATTTTACTTTCCTGGTTTGAGGAAGGGGGGGGGCTTAAATATCCTTGCACTCCATTTTTTCAAGAGGCTGGGCCTGGCATTCTATGGACTCTGTCATACCGTTCGCGACTTTGGCACAGGCGGTGCTCATACCTGTCATTATAGTATCGTCCTTGGCCATGCCTTTTACTTCCTGGCATACGATCTGGTCTTTGTATTTGATGCAGACTTCGCATTGATACTTGTTTCCAGTCCAAAGAAGGTCAATGGAAACACTCGCAACAAAAGCGAGAAATACTAGAGTGATAATAGCACCTTTGTTCATAGTAGGGATATTTTTTCAGTTTTCAGGTTACGGGCTGGGCAATGCTGGCTTCACGACCGATGAAATAATGTTGTCGATAAAAGACTAGTTCTTTCAGAGATTCTCGGATATCCGTGAGGGCCATGTGTTCGTTGCTTTTCTTGGGAAATTTGGGGCCATCCGGGTACCAGCGGTGTACCAGTTCTTTGACGGAAGTCACGTCGATACTTCTGTAATGCAAATAATCATGTAAACCCTGCATATATTTACCGAGAAACTTTCGATCCTGATTAATAGAGTTTCCGCATAAGGGGGAGGTGCCTTTAGGGCAGTATTTTTTGATAAACTCCAACGTCCTTTTTTCGGCTTCATTTTGATCAATTAAGGATTCGCGAACTCGCTTGACCAGTCCCGATGCGTTGTGATGCTTGGTATTCCAGTCATCCATTTTGTCCAAGTTTTCATCTCGTTGGTGAATGGCGATGCAGGGTCCTTCTTCCAGAATATTCAATTCGCTGTCAGTAATCAGAGTGGCAACTTCAATGATGACTTCTTTTTCTACATCAAGGCCGGTCATTTCCAAGTCCATCCAAACTAGATTATATTTAGATTTTCGAGCCATAAAATTTTGTTTTTTCCTGAAAGTTTTACCGGGTTGGGAAAACTTGTTGGTCTAGTGTAAATAGTAAGCCTATTTTGGCTGACAAGTTATATTTGTTGTGTAACCGAACTTGCGATTTTCAACGTTTGAAAAGCGTTTCCTCAGTTCTAATAATGTGTATTTAGAACACATTGTATCTTAAACTCATGGGAATATGAACCCCTGATTAGGCAAATCTCTGAATATATTGGGCTTTGTTTAAATTATCTTTATTGTTGGTTAAATACAGGTTGAGAAATATTATTGCGCCCAAGGGTTTAAGGACATCTGTAAATGACTGCGTTTTTGGTATGGGCTTAAAAATTAGCAGTTAAAAAAACAAAAGGGGGAGCAGGCGGGCTTGGAAAACCGCCTGCTCCCCCTCAAGTGGAGGAGACGGGGGAAAGACTTGGTTATGGAACCGAATCCGTTCCCCCCGAAAGGAGAAGAAAAGTACTTGACCCATTCTATAAAATTAATATTAAAAAAGTATTAATCTGAAATTAAAAATTTTTAATGTTGCTAATGAGTGAGATAACAGATTTAGAGGGTAGAGGGGTTTTGATGAGTGGTTTGAAAATATGTATAGGTTATTAATTCAGCAGGCTATCCAAGTCGATAACGGTATTCATATAAGTGTCCTGAACTCTATTGAGGTTGTTTTCTAGCCAGAGGTCGGCAAAGTTCGGGGGAAAGCGGGCGAATCCTTTTATTTGATTGATAGCGAGGCGGCAATCTCGATACCAGGAAATATTTTTATTAGCCTTGAAAATTTTCATGGCCTTCCTGAATTCTTCGGTAGCAAAATCCGGTTTCTTATTCCCAAAGTATGCAAAGGCCAGCCCCACCCTGCTCAGTCCTTCTTCGGGTTTTAGCTCGGTTGCTTTTTTAAAAGCTTCGGCGGCTTGAGGATATTGCATGGAGGCTGCTAAGGCGTTAGCCAGATGAAACCATGAGTCGTAGTGACCAGGGTTGGATTCGGTAAGCGCTTGGGTAATACCGATAGCTTTGTCTAATAGGCCTAAACGTGAGTATGTATTGCTGAGTTTGAGCTTAGCGTAAAGGATGATATTAGGAGGAGGATTTGCGTCAAGAGTTTTTTTCCAGTAAGTCGCGGCATCTTCAAAGAATTTATCCTTATCTAAATTCCGCGCTTTTTCCAGGGAACTCTTGTATTGCTCATTAGATGCAGCCAACGCAGGCAATAGCGTGATGCATAAGATTAAGGTTGTTATAAATCGAATTGGGTGAGATTTAAATTTCATGAATGATATTTACGAACTGGGTGTCAGTTCTTCTTGTAAAAATAGCGGTTCTCCGGTTATCAGAGGACGTAGTGATTTTTTAATTGATTGAATAAAGTGTTCTTCATTGTTCATGATTTTTTCCACATCTTCGGGGCGCAGGTAAAAAACATTAGAGGCGGTGCCCTGACTAGTATGGAGGACAGCTTTCTGGCATTCCATATGAGCATCTGAGAAAACTTTGGTTTCCATCATGAATGTGCCCGGAAGGTTGTGTGTTGATAGTTTAACGGATCTCCCGATAGTGCTCATTTTCAATTTAACTTCCTGAAAATGAGGTTTTTCTGAAAGTTTTGCAACAGATCTTTCTTTAAATATAGTTGCTAATGGATCCTTGTCGATAAAAATCCGTTGCAGGTCTTCCTGAATGCGTTGTTGGATAAAGAAGAAATCTCCGTAGTCTATGGGTTTGCCTGTAGTGTCGATAACTTTAAAGACATCGAAAACCTTGTCGTTCAAGGTTTGGATATTGGCTTCAACAATGTCCAGCTGGTTAAATGCTAAAACCGCAGAAATTTTATGAAGGAAACCTCGCGCATCCTGTGTGCAGACAATCAGCTCAGAAGGTTGCCCTGGCCTGAAAAGCATTTCGGCCAAGAAAGGTTCTCGTGACTGGATAAATCTATAATAAATTTCCAGTTGCGATTGCAGTTCTCGAGGTAGGCGAACCATCTTCAGGAACTCTAGCTTTATATTGTTGGGAACACTCTCCCGTTTCTTGTGGTGCAGGGTATACTGGTAAAAAAGTTTTAGTTGTTTGATCTGTGAGGAAGACATATCCATTTTAGTTCCACCACGATCTGCATGGGTGAGCAGAATCAGCATCTTTAGCCTTTCCTTGTCATGACTAACAAGGTCAAGCACCATGTCGTAGGTGTCGTCGGCTTCTGGATCGAGAAGCATCAGGTCATACATGGTTAAATGTTTTTCCACTAAGAAAGAAACATCGTCCACCCTTTTGGGTTTGTCACTATAGCCAAGGCTGTTTAAAATTTGTGGGATCATTCGTGCTCCAACCAACTCTTCGTTCTGATCGCCAACCTTTGCGCCTTTACCGATATCATGCAGTAAAACGGCAAGCTTTAGGGCTGTTTTATCTCTTTGAGAGTGATAAAGCTCAGAGAGGAAGGGGTCGGCTGTTTCCCGGAACTCCAGTCCATTTAAGACATCCAGAGCGGAAAGAATATGGATATCTGTTGGAAATTTATGCACATAAATATCCTGCAACATACCTTTCAGGTTATTGAACGCGGGAATGAAATAATCCCCCAATATTCCGAACTCGTGGAGTAGACGAAGGGCTTTAGCAAAATATTTCCCTCGAATATAACGCTTGAAGCAGTTCTGAATTTCCAGTTTGGATTCTTCATCCATGAAAATGGGATATGCTTGATCGACATGTTGTTCAATGGCACGGATGACTTCATAGGATAAATAATAGTCTCTTTCAGCAACCCATATGAAAACCTTGAAAAGCCATAGCGGATCTTGGGTGTACAAGCTCTCGGGGTTTTTCTCGAAGTAAACTTGATTTTGCGAATTGAGGGAGAAAAACTCTGACAGACTTTTCTTTTTCTTGGTATCTGCTGCCATGCTCTCCCAATAAAGGTTTCGACTGAACCGTTTAAGAGGATAAACCCCATCGAAAAAATATTTTTGAAAAAAGGTCTTAACATCAAACCCTAGAGACGTGGCAATCTTTTCCCGAACCTCATAGCTCATGGTGTCTCGGTGTGTTCCTTTTTGGAAAGTGTGCAGGAATAAACGAATTCGAGACAGTAGATGGAACCCGTTCTGCATGCTTTTATAAGCCAGAGGGCTCAGTAGATTTTTTGAAAACAATTCATTGAGCAATTCAAACTGGTTGGTGGTGTTCAGGTTTTTCAGGAAACGTATGGAGACTAATGCCCAGTAGAGGCGACGCAATTCCTCCTTGATATTCGGTTCCTGTTGGAAGACGGTATTCTGCACCTCGTAGCATCCGTCATGGCTCAAGCAATGATTTTGAATCTCGTCACGATAAAGAAGGCTGACCGTTTTAATGGAACTCTTGAATTCACTATAGACTAGAGAGTTTCCGGCTACAAAGCGATGCTCTAAAAGCGCTAAAAACTCAGGAACCTTTGTAGGGTCAAGATCTCGCTCAAACGTTTCATTTTCGGTGTAGCAGGAATTGATGGAGGAGGGAAAAATATCCTGAAAGATGAACAAGTACTCAAAATGTCTGATGATTTCCTCAGCCGTTTTTTTATTGTCTTCGCTAAGAGATGACTGCGAAATGATTTGGATGTCAACGTCTGACCGAAAATACATTTCCTCCCTGCCATAACCACCTCGGGCGACTATTGCAATTGGAACTGATTGCGTGGTCCACTCCTGATCATGCTGGTGATTGAAATACCAGACTGCTGAATAAAAACTGGCTTGAATAAGTGTGTCTACCAATGCGGTTTGCTTGAGCAATAACAGGTGGCAGTTGTCAGAGTTTGCACATTCTTTTTGGAGCAGGTCTGTTTCAATCTGGACTAGATCAATTGCTCGGTCTTTAAAGCCCAGATAAAATTTTTGCGGATCGATTTCAGCGCTGTTAAGTGAGTGCCCTGCCTGATGAAGAGAAACTATTTTTTGTTGAAGTTGATGCCGGTAGGTTTCGGCAAGTTTTCGGTTAGATTGATATAAATCACTCATTAGAGAACACTGAGCTGAAATATTATTAAACCTGGTTAAGAAATTATAAACAGGTTATTTTTGCTGATCAAAGCTGTTTAAGGATAAACCTAAAATCCTAAAAATTCAAGAACTTACCACTGGGCGAGGGGCCAGCTTGCAATGGCTTAATCGGGGCGGGAAATGGTTCTCTCGGCTTAAGTTGCCTTGTTCTTATTCACAGTGGGTGAACTGGACATGCTTGAAGGAAACATAACTCATTCTCTTGCGGGCAACCGGTCTCGTAGCTCAATGGGCTATTGCCAGTGCCTCCCTTGCTAGAGGGTTCGGCCCATTAATTCGGCGAAGGGCCGAAGGTTATCCATAAGGCTGGCAAATTTTGCCGGCTTCAGAGATTGTGGTCCGTCAGAAAAGGCTTTGACCGGATCGGGATGAACCTCAATGATCAGTCCATCAGCACCAGCGGCGATGGATGCGCGTGACATGGATTCAACCATTTCCCAATGCCCGGTTGCATGGCTGGGGTCAACAATGATGGGAAGGTGGGTTTCTTTTTTCAAGACGGGTATACAGCTGATATCAAGAGTGTTTCGGGTCGCGGTTTCAAAGGTTCGAATTCCTCGCTCGCAAAGAATCAGTTTGTTGTTACCTTCGGAGAGAACATATTCAGCAGACATGAGAAACTCCTGAATGGTGTTCATCATGCCTCGTTTTAAAAGAATGGGCTTGTCGATCCTTCCCAGTTCTTTCAGTAATGAAAAATTTTGCATGTTCCGGGCCCCGACTTGAATAACATCGGCATATTTCGCAACCAAGTCAATTTCACGTGGATTCATCACTTCTGTGACAATGGGTAAGCCAGAAACTTCCTTGGCGGCGGCCAAAAGTTTGAGTCCGTCCTCTTCCATCCCTTGAAAACTATAGGGGGAAGTTCGAGGTTTGTAAGCACCTCCTCGAAGAAAGTTGGCGCCGGCACTTTTAACCAGGTTAGCAGTGGTGCATATCTGTTCTTTACTTTCCACTGAACAGGGTCCCGCGATGATGGCGATAGCAGGCCCACCAACGTCAACCTCGCCAACCTTAATTACAGAGGGGGTGGGTTTCACTTCCCGGCTGGCCAGTTTGTAAGGTTTGAGAATGGGGAATACACTTTCGACCCCGCCCATAGTTTCTATAGATTGCAGACGATCTTTGCCCCGTTCATCACCGACGGCTCCTATCACTTTGCGTTCCACACCAGCAATTTCATGCGGAGTGTAACCGAGCTCTCGAATGGTGTCTTCTACCTTTTCTACCTGTTCGGGAGTCGCACCCGGGGACATTACGATAATCATTGTACGCCTTCCTTGTTAATGTGTAGCGAGTAGTATATCACTCCCAAAAGTGTCCAGAGTAAGAAATATTAAACAGCAATATAAAATTTATAGACCATATTTTATATTGTCTATCCCATCAAGCCGGGGCCATCAAGGGTGTTTATTTTAACCACTTCCTCGATAGGTCGGCGGTAGCTTCTGGGTCGCGGTTCTTCTTTCTTAAATCCAATGGCCATCAGCATGACCGGAATAAAATTGGACTTGAGATTTACCAGTTGGGAAACTGCTTCTGGATCAAAACCGATCATCGGCACGGTGGCCCATCCCCTGTTCTGGGCCGCCAGCATTAAAGTCATGGCGGCCAGTGAGGCGCTGCGGATGGATTCATCCCTTTGCAACTGATCCTTGCCATCATAGAAGCCTTTGATCAAAGGAAGAACTTTGTCCTGTATTCCCTGATCAACACCTTGATATATGTCAGCGGCATCCTCATGAGCGTTTAGTTTTCCACAAATAACCAGTAGTACCGAACAGGTCCCGACCTGCTCCTGTCCCCACGCGGCATCCTTGATTTTTCCTTTGATTTCAGTGTCCCGGACAGAGATAAACGTCCAGTGTTGAAGATTGAAGGAGCTTGGACTCAGTACGACTTCTTGCATCAACTCCTTCAGCTCAGCATCGCTGATTTCTTTGTCGGGTTGATAGGATTTAATAGAGTGGCGTTGCTGAACAGTTTCTGAAAATTCCATGATGAATCCTTTTGAAATTATTGTATTTAATTAATAGTTTTTCCGTTCGGGAAAGATTGCTACTGTCATTAATTTGAAAATTGAATTATTTTTCAATTTTCTTTTGCTCCGGTTGAATAATTCCAACTGTGCTGAATAAAGCACCGAGCACCCAAAACACAGGCCCTAAAATTCCTGGAAACATAGGGATATGGGCGGGCATTAACACGAAAGCAATAAACCCGAGATCCGTAACGCTGACAGTAATTAAATTGATCCAGTAACCCAGCGGGTTATTTTTCCAATTGAATTTAATAGCTGTAAACATTGCAACAAGTGCAAAAAATAGCAAACTCAACGCATCTTGAAAAACTCTGCCCTGGATCATTCCAACATCTAATGAAGCTCCCAGTTGGTAGACGCTGAAAGCGGCTTTAAGATGAAGCAATCCCCAAACGAAATACATGGCCGCACCAATTTTTGCTGAATTGGCTTTCATAGATGCCTTCATTTAGAAAGCTCTTTATATGTGTTGGGAATATTGACTCCTGAATGAACCCACCCCCATAAGGCATAACCTTGAAACTTCTTCATGGTAATTTCCTTTTGGGCCTGTTCTAAAGTCCTCCCTTTTGCAATAGCATTTTTTACTTCCGTATCCAGAGTTTCCAGATATTTAATGGTGAATTCCAGATCCTGCGGTTTTACGGGAATTCCGTGTCCCGGAACAACTACAGCGTCATCCGGAAGGAAGGAGCGAACCTTTTTCATGGTCGTAAGAACTTCTTTGTGTTTTCCATCCAGCAACCAGGGCATGTGCGACAACAGGGTTGCCTGTCCAGAAAACTTTGCTATCAGGAACCCAGACAAACAAATCCCCTGGTGTTTGGGCAAATCCCAGATGCATGATTTCAACTATTTTTCCTCCAAGATCAATGGTCTTTTTATCGTCCACGACAATATCAGCCGATCGGGCAACGACCTCTTCGATTCCGCGGTTGGTTCCAAAATACTGAGACATCCATTTTTTATCCGCTTCAAAGCCTTTCTTATTATCCATGAATGCTTTGGTCTTGCTGTGTTGAATGATTTTTGCTGTTTTGGGGAAAACGTAATTCCCGTAAGCATGGTCACCATGGTAACTGGTGTTGACAACATAGCGAATGGGCTTGTCCGTCACTGATTTTACAAACTCTATGACCTGTTCAGCCAGTCGTTTGTTCACCATAGATTCGATAACGAGTACTTCATTGTCGCCGACAACAAAGCCACCGGATGTTGCCACGGGATAACCTTTTGAATTTTTCTCTCTGGCATCAGTGGGATAAAGGGCATAGACACCCTCTGCTAATTTTTCAAGTTTTAATTGAACAGTTCCGGCATCCCAAACCAGATTTTCTTTTTTCTCCTCAGCTCCTACCAGACCTGCGACAAATAGCATTATGGAAATAGTGAGTAGAGCAATAAGCTTTTTCATTGGTTTCTCCATTAAAATTTTTGATAAATTAATTATTTAATTAGTTGCGTTTCTGCTCAGCAAAATATGAAAACGTTTTGAGATAAAACCATCGGCAGAAAGCAGCCCTCCACCGCTTATCAGCAGGGGAATGCACAAGGCAATTGCCAGAAGGTGATATTCAAAACCTTCTCCGCCTTGTTTTCCGGACCAGTTCATAAAAAAACCATTGGCCGCATGAGACATGACGATGGCACCTGTCATGATGATTAGTATTCCCGCTGCGCAAAAACGGGTCAAAAAGCCAGTGATCAACCCTAATGCTCCGAGTGATTCACCCAATATCACCAGTATGGCAACGATCATTGGAACTCCCAATTGGTTTGTAAAAAACCCCAGAGTACCTTCAAGCCCATATCCTCCGAACCCCCCTAGGAGTTTTTGGGCACCGTGAGGGAATACAACGATTCCGAGCATCACTCGAATGATGAGATTGTTGACGCTTGTGTCAGTCTGAAAAAATGCTTTCATTTAATTGCCTTTCTATTGATTTCGGTACAGGGGATAGTCCACCTTTGCTGGCACTTCTATCGCTGCGATACGCAAAAGAGAGCTGGAGTCGGCGTGCATTAAAATGTTCCCATCATTATGGGCATGGATCAATGCAAAGTCCTTTTTGTTTATAGGATGTTTTGATCCGGTCTGCATGTCGAACAAAAGCCCTTTGCCAGAGATGACCACCAAAGCCAGTGTTTTTTCCTGGCTGAGAAGGTAGTTGTACTGCCGATCAGGTTCGATGGATATATCTTTCATGGCTACATCGGAAACCAGAGTGACTGGTGAATTCTTTCCTATGACCGTTTTGAGAGTGACGCCATCCTTTGATTCGATTGGGAAGTCATCTTTCTTATGTTCTTTATAAGTAGGCTCAATTTGAAGCGTTTTCCTGATATTGGGATCAAACCAGATTTGGAAAAAATCAGTCTTGTCCCCCACTGTCTCTTCTTCGTGAGAGATACCAGACCCGGCTTGTATGACTTGGGCACCTCCGGTTTGCACTCGACTTCTATTTCCTAAAGTATCGTAATGCCCGATTTCTCCTTCTAAAGCGTAGCTCATAATTTCAAACGCCTGATGCGGATGAAGGGCGATTTTCCCATACCCTTTTGCGCTGGCCCAGGCCCAGTAAAATAGAGGCCCTAGATTTTTTATCTTGGGCCCTTCATGAGGGAACCCGATGGGCTTGATTTCGGTGATGCGTCCCCCATCAAACTGGCCCACCACCTGTGATTCAGGGGGGTAAATTTTAAAATCCAAAACAACTTTGTCCTGAATCATGATCCTGCTCCTTTATTTTGCGAAATTGATTTCCAGTTGATTATCATCGGGGTCACGAAAATAAACGGATACACTACTACCCCAGTCGCGAGGCTTGCCGTCCGTCTCGACTCCGCTCTCTTTAAGAGCCTGAAGAGTGGCATCAAACTTGTCATAAGTGGTTCCGAAAGCGAAATGCAGGTACCCGTCATCCGTCATGGTTTTGTGTGCTGCTTTCAAATCTAAGTCAGGTGTTTCAAAGAGAGCGATTGCTACATTCCCAGCATCTACCTCAATATGCTGCAAGCCTGCTTGGGTCTGGGTTCTGTGAATGACAGGAAACCCCAGCACTTCTTGATAAAATTTTTCTGACCGTTTCATATCTTTTACATTCAGGGCAAGATGGTCCAGCCCTTTAAGTTGGATTCTAGAGGAAGTCGATTTGGGTGCCATGCTATGTCTCCTTATGTTGAGTGGATCTTTAACTAATTCAATACAGCATAGATAGCAGGTATCGTGCCGTTACAAAGATCATTGCTATATAAGGGTTTGCTGTGTTTTAGTGGAATACTTAATATCGTAGTTAATGAAATTTAGTAGTTTAAGTACGAAAATTAGTATAAATTTAAGTGGTGAAACCATTTAACTAAAGAGGTGTTCTATAAAGGTGGGAATAGAAATTAATAAGAAAAGATCGTTGGAGCTGGCCCGGTTCACGATTCAACATTCTGCCGATACGATCATCTTTCATGACAGTAAAGGAGTGATCCTAATGGCTAATGTTTCTGCCTGCAGACAGTTGGGTTATTCTGAAAATGAATTGATCGGTCTCACTATTCAAGATATTGACCCGGACTCGAATAAGAAAACATGGTCTAAATTCTGGAAAGAATTGCAAAAAGAGAAAAGCATTACTTTTGAGGCGCGCAATCAAACCAAGAGTGAATCCCTTATTCCTGTTGAAGTGACAGTAAACTTTGTTGAATTCGATGGTCTGGAATATGCAGTTTCGTTTTCTCGTGATATCACAGCACGGAAAAGAATTGAAGAAGATAAGGAAAAAGCTTTTAAGGAAATATGTAGGTTGCGGGAGCAATTGGAGATTGAGAAAGAATATCTTTATGAAGAGGTGATCGAACTTCAGGCTTTCGGAGACATCGTTGGGAAAAGTCCTGCTCTGCAAACGATTCTCCGTCAAATTGAGATGGTCGCTCCAACGGATGCGAGTTCTCTCATTAACGGGGAATCTGGAACAGGGAAAGAATTGATAGCTCATGAGATTCATAGTCGGAGCTCCCGAAGCCGGCATGCCATGGTTCGGGTAAATTGTGCTTCCATTCCTCGAGAGCTATATGAGAGTGAGTTTTTTGGTCACATTAAGGGAGCTTTTACCGGCGCAGTCCGGGACAGAGCAGGGCGGTTTGAATTAGCCAATCAGGGAACTCTGTTTCTCGATGAGATCGGTGAAATCCCATTGGATTTGCAAAGTAAACTGCTCCGGGTTTTGCAGGAAGGCACCTTCGAACGGGTTGGAGATGAGAAGACACGTAACGTAGATGTTCGGATTATTGCCGCAAGTAATCGCGATTTAAAATTAGAGGTGGAGCGTGGAAACTTTAGAGAAGACCTTTATTATCGTTTAAATGTTTTCCCTATAGACGTGCCATCGCTTAGGAAAAGAAAAGACGACATTCCATTATTAGCGGCTCATTTTTTAAAGCTCGCTGCGAAAAAGTTCAAGACACAGGAGCCTCAGTTGAGTAAAGCTAATGTGTTCCAATTGATGAACTATGATTGGCCTGGAAACGTAAGAGAGTTGCAAAATATTATTGAACGCTCCGTTATCATTTCTCAAAATGGAAAATTGAAATTTGATCTGGAGAAAAAACAAAGTGATAAGGAAATGGTCATTGATAAAGAATGGGGAGAAAGCAGAAATATATTATCTTTTGAGGAAATTAGAATATTGGATGAGGAAAACACTTTGCAAGCGCTTAAGAAAACCAGTTGGAAAGTTTTCGGTCAGGATGGAGCGGCTCAACTACTTGGTACCCCTCCCACGACTCTGTTGTCACGAATGAAAAAACTGAATATAAAAAAACCTCATTATCCCTGATTTTTCTGTAACAGTTCTTTCAGGATTTGAGATTCGAGAATTTCTGGGTTTCCCTTGGCCAATTTTCGCGCTTGATGAAAATTTTTGATGGCTTTTTCTTTGCGGCCCTCCTGAAGGTAGGCAAGACCAAGGTTGAAGTGAATTTCTCCTGAGGTCGGGTCGGCAAAGTTTGCCTGGTTGAAATGCAGTGCAGCGTCTAAATATCTCCCGGATTGGTAGTGCTCGATGCCAAGATCGTTGCGTGATTTTGCCGAAGGCTCAGCTCCCGCCAGTAAATTCAAGGGCGGCTCATTTAAGTCTTTGGAACAACCAGGAGCTCCCAGAGCGATCACTAATATTAGAACCCATATTTTCATGGTTGCTTGCCGAAAATGTTAATTAAATCAGTATTCTAGCAGAAAAAAGGTTGGCGCTGCATAAGGAGTTTTGGAGGTGCTGGCGAAAATCAAAGATAACTCAACGGCTTAAACATTTTTTATTTGATTGTGATGAAATAATTAAATAGTCTGGACCTGTGTTTCGTAGTGGTGAGCTTAAATTTTAAGCCTACCAGTGTTAAAAGCCCATCGGGTATTTGGAATAACTTTGAACGATTGATTTTTAATTTATGAAGAGGCTCATGTCTAATTTTATATGTGCAGTAACTTTGGCTATCCTGATGACGGGCCTAGTCTCGGCAGAAGATAACCCCGATACTTCAGCAGATGGTGAAAAGGCATTTCTACTAGGGGAGTACGATAAGGCCGAGAAAATATTTAGTGCCATTCTCGAAAAGGAGCCGGATAACTTTATTGTGTTGAGAGGCCAGGCTAATACAAAGATAAAATTGGAAAAATATGTCGAAGCAGAAAAACTGTTGAATACAATTCTAGCGATGCCATTATCGACGGGGCGAAATATTCGGGTTCACACCGAAGCAGGTATTTTAGATGCAGAGCTGGTAGATGAAACTGTGATGGCTGTGGATGAATCGGGGAAAAGTGATGATGCCTTCAGCCAGTTTCTGAAAAAAGATCATGAAGGGCCTGTTCCGCATTACCGAGTGTTTCTGAAAAAAACTGGAAAAATGAAGCTCTTTCGGAAAAGTCGAACCCGTATCCAGTATTCTGGAATACCGGCTGCTACCCGTGAAAAAGTTGAAACTCTGAAGACCGATGTGATGAAAAAAATTATTTCAACCGAACAGACAAAACCGGAGCTGGAGTTGGTTGTTATCCCTGAAGGATGTTTTAAGATGGGGAGTGATATAGGGGACCCCGATGAGCGACCGGTGCATAAGGTGTGCATATCTTCTTTTAAGATGGCGAAATATGAAGTGAGGCAAAAGTATTTTCAAACGGTTATGGGTTATAACCCTTCTCAATATGTGGGGGGAGATATGCCCGTGGACACGGTATCCTGGGAGGGAGCCAGAGACTATTGCAGAAAACTGGGTTTACGATTGCCGACTGAAGCGGAATGGGAATATTCGATCCGTGGAGGAACGCAAGGTGAGTATTATTGGGGGGATAATATCACCGGTAAGGAGGCGAATTTCTGTGATAGCACTTGCGACCTCAACAACCGGGAGCCCAACATAACAGATGGTTTTAAAAATTCTGCTCCAGTAGGGTCTTTTCCTCCTAATGCTTTTGGACTTTATGATATGGCAGGTAATGTCAGCGAGTGGGTGTTGGATTGGATGGCCATCAGTGAAAACTATTACGTAATGGGACCAGAGAAAGACCCGCAAGGGCCACGACCGGAGCTGGATACTTGTAGTGGGACAAATTGTATTGGGGCATTTTCCATCACACAAAAGGTTTATCGTGGTGGTGCCTGGAATCAGGGTATTTCCAGCATGAGATCGGCTAATCGCAAGGATGCGCACTTTCTGCTTAAAGCAGATGGCGGGGGGTTCAGGTGCGCGGGGAATTTATAATCCTAAAGAAATTATTTTGCACAACGAAAACCGGCAAAGTTTAATCGTTTGCCAGGCTTGGCATCGGTGCGATCAGTGGGGCGAGTGCCGACTGCATAATTGATCCACGAACCTCCACGCATGACCTTGTACTTACCTTTCGATGGACCAGTGGGGTTTTTGGTTGGCGAGTGCCCATAATATTCTTTTCCATACCAATCGAATACCCATTCATAGACATTGCCTCCCATGTCATACAAACCATATCCGTTCGGAGGAAAGCTCCCTACCGGAGCTGTAGTTTCGAAACCGTCCTTGAACTGCTTTGCTTTCCATCTTTTTTCGCAATGGTGATCACAAAAATTAGCTTTTCCAGATTGAACTTCATTTCCCCATGAATAAATTACTTCTTTTCCACCTTTGGCAGCAACTTCCCATTCGGCTTCTGTTGGTAGACGCTTACCCATTAACTTGCAGTATTGCTGGGCTTCCTGCCAAGTCACCTTTTCTACCGGTAAAGAGTCACCTTTAAACTCTGATGGATTGTTTCCTGTTTTTTTTGAGAATTCTCCCTGAGCGACTTCAAGCTTATCCATTAAAAAGGAATCAAGGTAAATAGTATGAATAGGCTCTTCATCCTCAAACCACTTCCTTTTACAGGGATCATTATGTTTGATGCATTCTGATAAAGCCCTGTCAGTTTTGAAACCCATTTTGTAATTTCCAGCAGGAATGCGGACCATTGAAGTTTCGGCAGAGGAAGGCGATGGTTCTGCCCAGCTTTGTTGCGGAGAATTTAAAAGAGTAAGGACAATAAAGATAATGAGATGCATGAACATCTGTTGTATTAAATAGGTTTTGATCGAAATATCAAAAGTTTCTCTTCGGTCATCTCTATCATGGTGGGAAGAATTCCCCCAACTCCCAGCCCTGAAGCCTTACGACCGCCGAACGGCATCCAGTCGACTCGAAACGCGGTATGATCGTTGATCATGACAGCGGCGGCATTGATTCTTTTGGCGGTGTCCAGAGCGGTATCGATATTTTGGCTAAACACTGCCGCTTGAAAAGAGAAGGGAGTGTTGTTGGCCCTTTCTATTGCTTCCAAACGGTCTTTAAATGAATAAATGTTGATGACTGGTCCGAATATTTCATGGGCAGATACCGAGGTTTCATCTGAAGGGTTCAGGATGACAGTCGGAGCGTAGCAGGTGGTGCCAATTTTTTTACCCCCGGTCAGAATTTTTGCACCTGCCTCTTTCGCTTCGTTGACCCATTGATCGACACGGTCTACTTCTTTTTCTTGAATCAGCGGACCCACTTCCGTTTTTTCATCAGTGGGGTCGCCTACCACCAGTTTCTCGGCCAGTTTAACCAGTTCTTTTGAAAAACTATCTACAAGGCTTTCGTGTACAAATACTTTTTGTACTGAAACACACACTTGCCCAGCATGATAAAAACCACCTTTGGCGAGCAGGGGCAGAGCATCTTCCATATCGGCATCATGATCGACGATGACGGGTGCTGCACCACCATGTTCCAGGGCGCATCGGGTGCCCGGGGCCAGCTTGGATCTTAACTGCCATCCAACTTTTCCAGAACCTATGAATGAGAAAAATGCGACTCGAGGATCGGTCACTAATTTTTCAGCCAAAGAACTTTCACAAACAATGGCCTGGCACCATTCCTCCGGCAGCCCAGCTTCATACAAACATTTGACAAGATTAAGGCAGGAGAGAGGGGTTGCGCGTGCGGGTTTTACAATAACCGGGCACCCCACAGCCACTGCCGGAATCACTTGATGAACAATCAAATTGAATGGATGGTTGAAAGCACTTATGGCGGCTACCACACCAATTGGTTCGCGTGTGGTCAAGGCCATTCTGTTCATGGATGAAGGAGTCAGGTTCATGGGGATTTCATGACCGGTCAACTGACTGATAGACTGCGCCGCCTCACGGATGCCCTGAACTGCCCTGTCAAGCTCGATACGGGAGTCGATCATAGGTTTTCCTCCCTCTTCTGTCGATTGACGGGCGAACTCTTCTGCTTTAGCTTGAACCAAGTCTGCCGTTTTCCCCAATATCTCGATTCGTTTGTGAGCGGGAAGAATTTTGTCCTGACTCTTTGCCAATTGATGAGCGGTCGCCAGGGCACTTTCTACTCGATCCTCATCATCTAGGTCAATTTCAGCAATCAAATGACCATCGTAGGGTGAGTTTACTTTTAAGCGTTTGGTCATGGAACTTTCCTTGGTTAAATTTGCCAGCGTGCTGCTGGGACTAATTTGCAATTGATTTGAATTTACAGGATACAGGTTCTTGCATTCAGTTCATCAATCAATACTTTTTCATTTTCCGAATAATCTACTGGAACTTCGATCAGTTGCACTCCTTTGGCATCGAGGCATTCATAGAGAAGATCTGGCAGTTGCTCGGTGGCTTTAAGGCGGTGCCCTTTAGCACCATAGGACTCAGCGTATTTAACAAAATCAGGGTTCCCGTAGTCAAGACCAAAGTCAGGAAAACCCATTCCAGCCTGTTTCCATTTGATCATTCCATAAGCGTTATCGCGGAGGACCATCACAACCAGGTTTAAACCCAGCCGAACAGCGGTTTCCATTTCCTGAGAGTTCATCATGAAACCTCCATCCCCGCAGATGGCCATCACCTTTCTATCGGGATGAACGATTTTAGCTCCGATTGCCGAGGGCAGGCCAGCCCCCATGGTCGCCAAGGCATTATCCAGTAAAACGGTATTTGGCAAGTAAGCTTTATAATTGCGGGCAAACCAGATTTTATAGACACCGTTATCCAGCGCAATGATTCCATTGTCTGGCATGGCTTGACGAACTTGCATGACAAGATGCTGAGGAATGACCGGAAAGCGGGTATCTTCACTTTTTTCTTTTAAGTGTAATTCGACCTCAGTTTTTACCCGTTCGAAATAGCTGAAGTCCCAGTTCTTGGATTTTTCCAGTTTTTGAGTCAGCTTTTCAATGCTCCCGGCAATGTCTCCGATAACATCCAATTGGGGAAAATAAACTTCATCGATATTGGAAGGAAAATGGTTGATGTGAATTACCTTGGCGCCCCCTATGGACATGAAGAAGGGAGGTTTTTCGATGACATCGTGCCCCACATTAATGATCAGGTCGGCGCGGTCGATGGCGCAGTGCAGGTAGTCTTTGTTGGAAAGTGCGGCGGTGCCTATAAAGTGGGGGTGACTTTCATCAATGACCCCTTTACCCATCTGGGTGTTGAAGCAATAAATTCCTGTCTTGTTCATGAGTTTGTCCAGGGCACCGCAGGTGCGGTTTCTGTTAGCTCCGGCGCCGATGAGTAAGAGCGGGTGTTTAGCCGAGCTAATCATTTCCACTGCTTTATCAATTGCTTTTTCATCAGGCTGCGGTCTTCGAGTGGTCACGGTTTCGAAGGGAAGGGTATGGCACTCCTCGGCAGCAATATCCTCCGGCAATTCCAGATGCACCGCCCCTGGTCTTTCTTCTCTGGCTATGCGTATGGCTTCATGAACCAGAACAGGTATATTGTTTCCATGCACAATTTGTTTGGTGAACTTAGTGATAGGTCGCATCATCTCTATAACGTCGATGATTTGAAAACGTCCCTGCTTACTTTTTTTAATGGGTTTCTGTCCTGATATCATGAGAATGGGCATGGCCCCGAGTTGCGCATAAGCACCTGCCGTCACAAAATTGGTCACACCGGGTCCGAGTGTAGAAAGGCAGACCCCAACTTTTCCGGTCAATCTTCCATATGTTGCAGCCATGAACCCAGCGCCTTGTTCGTGGCGGGTTAGAATCAGCTTGATTTTGGACGTTCTTAAAGACTCCAGAAAATCGAGATTTTCTTCTCCGGGAACGCCAAAAATAAATTCCACTCCCTCTTGCTCCAAGGAGCGGATAAAAAGATCAGATGCTTTCATGAATGAGACTCCGGTAAATGCCAGTTACAGAATAGAACGATAAAACTACTATGTCAGTCTATTGGACAAAGAGTTTCATTACAAAAGAAATAGGTGGAGCTGTTGATTAGAGGGAGAAGAGACTCTGTGCGTTAATGCTATGGAGGAAAACCGAAAGGGCGGAAGCAGAATGCTTCCGCCCTAGTTTGTTTCAGGAAGAGAGGGTTATTTACCCTGTCGGATGACTGCTGGGTCTTCTTTACCCTCAACCACCAAATGCCCAATAGCACCTTTGGCAACTCGGTAAATGCTGTGATCAACCAGCGCATAGGCTCCAGGGACATCGACTTTGAACTCAACAATCGTTGCGCCCGCTGAAGGAACCAGAGTGGTTTGAATACTCTTGCCAGTGGCACCGTTAAACCCACCTTCGTTATAAACCTTGTCAAAGATCTCTCCAATGATGTGGAAGGAAGAAATGCCATTGGGTCCGATGTTGCCGAAATAGATTCTTACAGTTTCGCCAACTTTGGCTTTCAAAGCGTTTTTTCCAAGCAAACCACCGGCTTTTCCGTTGAATACAACATGCGTGGGGTGCTCATCAAGGCCTTTCTGGATATCAAATGCTGCCACACCATTTTCAGGCTCAGAAGTGAAGAACTCACTCTCCATCACATAATACTCACGGTCAACTTTGGAGAGTCCGCCTTCAGGCTCGACCAGAACCAGGCCGTACATGCCGTTGGAGATATGATCAACGATGGCACCTGCTGCACAATGGTAAATGAAAAGTCCGGCTGCCTTGGCTTTGAAGGTGAAGGTTTTTTCCTGGCCAGGATCTACCGTGGTGAAAGCTGCACCGCCGCCGGGTCCGTTGACAGCGTGAATGTCAATGTTATGAGGCTGGGTGTTGTTCTTGGCGTTGGATAAGTGGAACTCAACGCTGTCTCCCACGCGAACCCTTGCCATTGGTCCGGGAACGGTTCCACCAAAACTCCAGAAACTATATTTTACGCCTTCAGCCAAATCGCCAACATATTCCTTGGCCTGTAAATTGATCACAACCGTATCCGCTCCGCGTTTTACGGCAGGTGGAACGTTGGGGGCGGTGGTCAGTTTTGCTGTGACTCCGGCAAAAGCCGAGGTTCCGCCAAAACCGGCAACCATTGCTAATGCTACTAAAGTAGCTATTGCTCTTCTCATTGGTGATTCTCCCTGGTTAAAAAGTTAAATGCTTATAAATGTATTTTCTATGTCTTGCCTGAGTTAAAAATTTCCTGTTTATCAGAGCTCTCTGCCACTTGGCTATGGAAATTTATACTAGAGGCATAAGCCTTGCGCTGTTAGAGCCACTATCGAGATAAAAGGATATGTATATCTTTTATATGAATAAATATTATGATATGTTATTGTAGTTGTCAAGATTAAATTATCTATTTAAAGAGGCGCCATGATTTCCCAGACTGCAGAATATGCTTTGCGGGCCGTAGTTTGTTTGGCCCAGAACTCGGATAAGCCTCACACCACAGTGGAAATTGCCAAGTGGACCAAGGTTCCTGAACATTATTTGTCCAAAGTTTTGTTGGCTTTAGCCAAGCATGAAGTAGTTATATCCAAGAAAGGTTTGCATGGGGGCTATGTGCTGGGGCAATCTCCTGAAGACCTTGCTTTGCTGGATGTAATCAATGCGGTGGACCCCATCAAACATATAAAAACTTGTCCTTTGAAGTTAAAAACTCATGGTACTAATCTTTGTCGATTGCACCAACGGCTCAACGAGTCGATTGGCATGATGGAAGAGTTGTATCGCACTTCAACTGTGGCTTTGATTTTGAGTGAGCCCACTCAAAGTATCCCGCTTTGTGAATCCATTAACGTGTAAGTGCTAATTCTTTTTGCCAAACAGTTTGCTGTTAATGAGATATGCAGATTGTAAAATGAATATATCTTTGATAAAGGGGGATGAAGAATGTCTGAAAATAAGGATGCGATAAGTGAAGAGGAAGCCGTTCAGGAAAATATATTTCAAGTTACTGCTCTAATAGCCTTACTGGAGCAGAAAGGGATATTAACGCGTCAAGAGGTTTTGGATGAGGTGCAGGGGCTAAAGAACAGAGGTTAATAGAAAAAATTTGGTTTATTCGCAAGGTTATATACCTGCGAAAATTTAAACTTCGCTGAATTTGTTGACATAATATTTGGCAACATCCTTGATTGATAGAACACCGGCGATGTCCTGATTCTCTTTGACAACTAAATGGCGAATATTTTTAGTTTGCATCTTTAGAAAAGCAGTCACCATGGAGGATTCAGGATCAATATATAGTAATTCCTTTGTCATCACTTTGGCAACAGGGGTGCTATCGGGCCACTCATTTTGAGCCACTACCTTTGTCAATAGATCCGCTTCTGTGAAGATTCCGACAAAATGTTTTCCCTCGGAAATCAGAATAGAACCCACCTTGTGTTTATTCATTCTTTTGCACGCTTCGAGTACAGACATTTTAGCGCTAATATGAATAGCGGGTGGATTGATGAAGTGTTTAACCTTGTCTTTGACTTCCTCTTTGTTGGCTTTCATGATTTGTTCTCCCCAGAACTCGTGTGCCTTCATAATATTTGATAGTTTTTTGTTTTCAAATATTCCATTTAAATAAGTGAGAATGTGAAACTCAGAAGTAGTAGGGGTTGGTAACTTCGATTAGGTTTGCTTGGTGGGTATTAATATGCCGTGAAAAAAATTAAGCTTCTGGGGGTGTTTTTAAAAAGTCACTCACAATTAATTTTACATCAATTACATCGACCACAGTGTTGTCGGTAATGATGGTTCCCAATAGATTCAAAGCCTGATTGGCGCGTTTTTGACTTACTGTTGTTTGAACAATATCAAGAATATTTTTCACCCTCAATCCCAGGCTTTTTCCTTCGTGGGTATGTACAACCACTTCAAGGTTGTCGCGGGTTTCTTGAAGTTCTTCTGAGGTATTAAATAGTTGGGGAATATTGATCAGAGGCATTATCTCACCTCGGTATTGGATAACGGATTCTTCTCCGCAGATTTCAATGGCAGATTTTTTCATTTCCTCCAAACGTGCAACATCTGAAAGTCGAATGGCTACTCGGTGGTCATCGCTCAGGCTGACAATTAGCATGGCTTGAACCTCTTCCGCATCCTTTATTGAGGTCGCAGATTCTATAAGTTGATCTTGAGAACTTTTGCTTGAAATCATCCGGGCATTTTGAGCCAATCGCATTACATCCAATATGAGGACAATTTCTCCATCTCCCATCATGGTGGCCCCGGAAAATACTTTAATATTTTTAAAAAATCCATCCAAGGGTTTGACAACAATCTCTTGGGCATTATGAATTTGTTCCACCACTAAGCCAAACGAGGCATCATCTGCCTGAAGTACCACAATATTAAGGTCGGAGCGGTGCTCACAGAGTTTAGTTTTGAGAACATGGTTGAGTTTAACCAGTGGTAGTAAATTTCCTCGCAATCGATAGAACTGACTCCCTGAGATTTCTTCGATTTTTTGAAGAACCTGTTCTGGCTCAAGGCATATTAACTCTCTAGTATTTACTTGGGGAATGGCAAAACGATTTAGGCCGCTGGAGACAATCAACGCAGGAATGATGGCAAGAGTTAAGGGAATCTTTATTTTCAGGGTGGTACTCATTCCGGGTTGAATGTCAATGTCCAGAGTGCCGCCAATTTTTTCAATCATTGTCCGGGCATTGGTCAAACCATTACCCTTAGCTGGCTTCATCAAACTGTTTTCGGTCAAGGAAAACCCTTGCATGAACAAAAGTTTTCCGCAATCCTTGTCGCTTAATTTTTCTTTCTGTTCGAGCGTGATACGCTTTTCATCCACGGCGTTGTTTTTAATTGTCTGGAAATCCACACTGCGGCCATCATCCTGGATCTCAATATGTATCTGTCCGTTTTTATTGAAGGCTAGCAGCCGGATGACTCCTTCTTCTGGTTTTCCTATGCGTTGGCGTTCTTCCGGGGGCTCAATGCCATGCACGATGGCATTTCGGATGATATTCATCACAGGGTCTTGAATAGCAGTGATCAGGGATTTATCCAGATCAGAATTCTGCCCCTCCATTTCAAGGTGGATTTTATTGCCGCAGCTCATGGAAAGGTCGCGAATCATTCGAGGAAGTTTGTCCCAGACATTTTTAATAGGCTGCATCCGGGCCTTCAACACGGTTTCCTGAAGATCGGTGGTCACTCGATTGAGGCTTTGCGAGGTTCCTTGAATTGAAGAATCATTATTGTCATGGATGATACGGGAGAACTGGTTACGGGCCAGCACCACTTCACCCACTAGATTCATCAGGGAATCCAAGAGTTCAACGTTGACACGAATATTTTTTCCTTTGGATGTGTCTTCGGTTACATCTTGTTTATTTTTAGAAGTAAGGGCCGGAGTGACAATCTCTGGTGCGATGTCGGATGGTCCCTGTAAGTTAGCAGCTTCGAGGTTAATCGTTGGAGAGCTGGATTTATTCTGTTCAAACTCATCGTTTGGCAGGCTGTCGGGAGGAGATTCACCTTTTTCAAGTAAGGCTAAGGTATCTATCAGGGAGGAATAATCAACATCTCCTTCCTGTCCATTTTTTTTAAGGCAATCTGCCGTTTTCCACACGGCATCCATCATTTTAAGTAAATTGGTGACTATGACGGGTTCAACATTCAATTCCCCGTCTCGCAGCTTTCCTAAAAGATTTTCGCCAGAATGAGTGATTGATTCCAGCTTGTTGAGCCCAAGTAGACCGCAACTTCCCTTAATGGTGTGGAGGTCACGAAAAATTTCAGTAAGGCAATCCTTGTCAGAAGGGTTTTGTTCCAAGGTGACAAACTGGCGGTCCAACCGATTGAGAATTTCGGCAATCTCTTCCAGAAACTCATTGATATATGAACTGTCTTCAGTCATAAGAAAAATGGTTTGCAGTGGTGTCGAACATTTGAGAAAAGTTTTCGCCTAACTGGTGAGATATCTCACCAGTCCTATTTTACTTGGTTGAAAGCTTTATCATAGGCATGATTTGAAATAGTTATGCGTTGATGCTTACCGTTAGCTTAATGTCACAACCTACATCTAGCTTGTTGACTTAGGTTTTTAATAAGATCATGAAGCAAGCTTGTCGGAGGGTACTTTGAAGCTACGAATTACTTCCGCCTGCCTGCTGGTTTAGTTTCTTAATAAGCTCCAGAAACTCACTCTCAGATGTGTTTGTATTGCCTAGTGATCGTTGCATTTCTGCATGAATATCTTGGATGGCGTTGACCTTATCCGATATCTTCCTCACCAACTCCTGGCAATTGTTTCCTTGTTCTTTTGCATACTCGAGTAATCCTTTCATGCTACTAACTCGGCGACCCAGGTTATGTGTGAGAATATTGACGTGGCGATTATGTCTGTCCATTCGTTTGGGGTGTTTTTGCGAATTCTGCTCCTGCTGGTCATATCTATTTGGTTCTTCATAGACGTTTCCTATGGCATTTTTCATCTGTCTATGAATCTTATTAATTTGTATGTCCTCACGCATCATTTTATTTGCTAGATCCTTACAATTTGGATCTATCGGCTGGGCCTGTACCACTGTTGCAAGGTATAGAATTGAAATTAAGAAAAACATGGTTAAGGGTGTTGAAACTCTTATGACCTTCGTCATAGCTCCTCCAAAGCACTGTGTTAACAATAGATTTTGACAAACAATGTTATATGATAAACTCGATTCTATACTAAAATCATTTTCCATTATAGAAACTTTTTACTCACCCGGAAAACCGTTGACGGCCTTCACTCAATCGTTTTGCTGAGATTCTAATAAAATTTACATGGTGATTGTTATAAAAAGAAATCCTCATTTCACAGCCATAATACATTTTCCCTTGAAATGCTGCCCAGAGAACACTGGCCCAAAGAAAAAAAGACTCACCGTAAACGGCAAGTCCTTTCTTTAATGGTCGGGGCGAGCATTCATTGGGTGGCGGATTTGAACCTCCGACCCCCTGCTCCCAAAGATCAAGCAGGGCGTTTTACTAACTTGCAAAATTCAAAGCAATTTCCCGTGTCTATTGATTTATAGGGCTCAAACAGTTGTTCTACTGTTTCGATTAATTCTAAGAATTCCATCCAATGCGCTTCAGTCGGTCACGCTGAGGTCAAAGTGATTTGATTTTTTAATCTACAATTCTCTGCGAATTCCAGTTTTCAGGCAAGTATTTTACCTCGATCTTATAGGCTATAGCAGCCTAGGTTTTTATAAAAGGTGAAAGCTGATTTTCCTCAGCAATGGTGACCCCGGCTATGGAAGGACTATCATCTAATGTGTGAAACTTTGTCGGCAACATTCATGCGACAGATGAGTTAGAGATGCGTACGGTGGATAGTTGAACGGCAAATATTAGTTTTCTTAAATTCAGTTTGTATTATAATTATTCTATCTCTGTAATGAATATAATGTGACTTTCGGGGGAACCTCTGTTTATGTGGTCGAGAAAGCCCATCGTTAACAACACTCAGCGAATACTTGTTGCTCGCAAAGGAATGTCTCCAAGTCCGATGAGTTCCGGGTCCGCCTACGGCTCACCCAATTATGTTCAGCCCAAGATGGGATATTCTCCTGCCCAGAACCCTTTGGTGAATCCGCACCAGCATGGTTCATCTCCGCAGGCCGGTTACCAGATAACTGTTCGCGCAGGGAATTTTTCTTCTCCCAATCCTAACAAGCTTGGAGAACCCATGATCGGTCATTCCTCAGTCGTTTTGCATTCTCCGGCGGGGATGCGCGAATACAATGTCGCGGTAAACAATTATGACCAGGTCAAGGGACAACCGTTAAGGAGTTTGACAACGGGAGTTGCGGCCAGGGTGGAGCGTACGCATCAACCGATTTCCATGACCCAGTCTTCGGAAGTTACCATCCCCATCACCGGACATCAATATTTGCAGGCCAAGCTTTACGCCGAGAGACAGGCCAATATGGGAAGTTTCACCTGGCATGCTGGCAATAACTGCGTCCATTTCACCCATAACACCGTCAAGGCCGCAGGCATCCATTCCTTCTCAACCAGCCCTTTTGCTGGTCCAGAGCACACGCGAGCCCAGATCAACAAGCTGAAAACCAAACGCTGGTAGGGAGCGTAATCCCCGAACTCAGGCTTTTAAATAGAACTATCTTCGAATGGTAGAGGGGTAATGTTGCATGCAGGGGGTGGTTTGTCCTGATATCGCAGATTGGGCGTGCGCTTGAAAGCGGTCTGGTAAGACGGGGCCTGTATTCATTTTGGCTTGGACCGAAGTTCCAAAAGGTCCATACATGCCTCCCGCAGTATTAGGAAATGCGGGATTGTTGTAACCTTGGCTGGACAAAATCGCATTGGCTTTCATTTGAAATCGGTCCGGCATCATGGATTGAGCTCTGCCCTGGGTCTGTCCCCCAAAAGGTCCATACATGCCTCCCGCAGTATTAGGAAATGCGGGATTGTTGTAACCTTGGCTGGATAAAATTGCACTGGCCTTCATTTGAAATCGGTCCGGCATTATGGAGCCCGGTTGCATCCTGCCTTGGGCCTGCCCCCCAAAAGGTCCATACATGCCCCCCACAGTATTAGGAAATGCGGGATTGTTGTAACCTTGACTCGATAGAATGGCATTGGCATGATTTTGAAACCGGTCCGGCATAATAGGCCTCTGCATAAATTGAGCGTAGTGCGGAGCCTGTGATGACATTTGGGGATAAATAGCCATAATAATGCTTCCATAGTTCATTATCGAATACAGCATTATTATAAATCCTACCTAACAGCGTATCAAGACCTTCTCCCTAAAAATTTTCACTTCCGCTCGTTGTAATTGCCGCATCAAAAAAGTAACCCATTGAATATATTGTCATTAAGGGAAATCCGGAGAACCGGTCTGGCTAGAGCTCAGGAAGAATTTTGTTTTTCTCGGTTTGGATTTTCCTTTTACGAGGATGATTTTGAGGTGGTTTCTTTTTCTGGGCTCAAGGTTTTTTGGGAGGTGTTTTTGCTATCACTTTTTTTCTCTTTGGGGGCAGGGGACTCATTAGTCGAGGTCACCTTATTGTCTTTTACTGAGTTCGTGGAGGAAGTTGTTCCAATCAAAATCCCGGTTGCCAGCATAAGTAGCCCAAACAACAAAACCAATACAATTAAACCATTCTTCGTAACAAGAGCTTGCTTGATTTCGCGGAAAAACCAACCAGAAAGGAAAACTATGGCAACAAGAATCCCAATGGCAAGTATGTAAATAAAGGTGGGCATAATATTAGGTTATCAAAATATTAATTGTTATATCAATTTATGGTTTACATAACTTGATTATATAAACATAGGATTAATAATATTTATCGCCCGATTCTTCAGATTAATTAGTAAATAATAACTAAACCCTTGCAACGCTGCCTCTGAAAAAAAAGTCATACTTACACTTTTTTTATAATTATCATAGAAGCTCTTTAAAAATGGTTGTTTTCAGGCTCCCCCTTTCCGGTGGTTTTATTTTATATCTGTATCTGCTTAAACTTTTGAAAGTATTTGATATCTCGATATAAAGTAAACCAAAAATTAACCGATAAATATCCCATATCAATATTTAATGTTTCATTTTAAACCCGATTTCGATGTCTATATAAATGTCTGGGAGAGCGATATGAAGGATAGTATGCAGGAATGGGTGGGCAAAAATCGCCCTCCGAGAGTTCAAATTCAATACGATGTCCAGATAGGTGATGCAATTGAGTTGAAGGAATTGCCATTCGTTGTTGGAATCATGGCAAACCTATCGGGGAAGATAAAAGAAACTTCTCTGAACCCTCTAAAGCAAAGAAAGTTTGTCAACATTGATGCAGATAACTTTGATGACATTCTGAGCGAGGTGGCTCCTGAAGTTACTGTCCAATACGATACCGACCCGGAAGCCTCAACTTCCAAGCCGGAAGACAGTGGGGAACCGGACAACGCAAAAGAGGAAAACAAAGACGAAGGATCCGAAGAGGGTAAGGATAAAACCGCTGCAAAAGGAAAATCTTCAGGAAAGAGCAAGTCCGCTACAGCCAGCAAAGCTTCCGTCAATCTCGTATTCAGAAAAATGGATGATTTTAATCCTGGGGTTTTTCTGGAACAAGTTGAACCTTTGAAAGAACTCTATGAAGCTCGGTGCCGTTTGAGGGATTTGCAAACGAAAATGGACACCAATGTTGATCTTCATGAAAAAATCGATGCGGTTGCAAAAGATGCAGATCTGGTAAAAAAAATTGGGGATGCGGCAAAGAATGTCAAGAACCCTGAAGATGTTCCGGATATTAAGGCCATCTCAGGAGTCGAAGAAATTTTGAACCTTGTTCTGGGAAAAAAACCGGGAGCAGAAGAGGATAAACAAAAGACCGAAAAGGAAACTGAAGAAGAACAAAGGATGGAAGAAAGTGCTATTCGAACCATTGCAAAGTTTGCACAATATATTTCAGCAGGTGATGATGAAGAGGCGGACGTTCATTCTTTGATCTCTGATCGCATCAACCTGCTCGAAAAAGCCCTATCTACCCAACTAAATAGCATCCTGCATCAAAAAGGTTTCCAGGAAATAGAATCCACGTGGCGCGGGTTGAGCTATTTGGTTAACAACACAAACACCAATGACCAGCTCAAACTTCGAGTCTTAAATGTTTCCCAAAATGATATTTGGCAAGATATGGCCAAAGCCGTAGGGCCGAAGTTTGACCAGAGTGCCTTGTTTAAAAAGGTATATGAAGATGAGTACGGCACTTATGGCGGTGATCCGTATAGTTTGTTGGTGGGAGATTTTTATTTCAATGCCGGCACGACTCATGTGGAAACACTCAGAGGAGTTGCAGGGGTCGCCGCTGCGGCTCATGCTCCATTTCTGGCGGCGGCAGATCCTTCGATGTTTGGAATGGAAACTTTCGCAGATCTTTCCAAGCCCAGAGATCTTTCCAAGATTTTTGAAAGCATTGATTTGGCTCAATGGCGGGCTCTTCGAGATGAGGAAGATGCTAGGTATTTGAACCTCACAATGCCAAGGGTTTTGATCCGTAACCTTTATGGCAATGACAACCCTGTTGAGCAATTTAATTTTGAGGAAGAAGTGGATGGGAAAGACCCGGCAAAATACCTGTGGGCTAACCCGGCTTTTATCCTTGCACAAAGAGTCACCAACGCTTTTTATTTGTATGGCTGGACAGCGGCTATTCGTGGAGTTGAAGGTGGGGGACTGGTTGAAAATCTTCCTTTCCACACTTTTAAAACCGACGATGGTGATGTTGCTCTAAAGTGCCCGACGGAAATAGCTATTACAGATAGGCGTGAAAAGGAGTTGACCGACTTGGGCTTTGTTGCCATCTGCCATTGCAAGAACACTCCAAAAGCGGCATTTTTTGGTAGCCAGTCTACTAAAAAACCAAAATTTTACTCCACGAACGCGGCAAATGATAACTCCCGGATTTCCGCAATGCTTCCTTACTTGCTTGCGGCTTCACGTTTTGCGCATTACATCAAAGTGATCATGCGTGAAAAAGTCGGGAGCTTTATGACGCGAGCAAATGTAGAAGCCTACTTGAACACTTGGATAGTTAATTACGTGCTTCTGGACGATAACGCAGATCAGGAGACGAAGGCAAAGTATCCCCTGCGTGAGGCTCGTATTGATGTGGCAGAAATACCAGGAAAACCGGGGGCTTATAACGCGGTGGTATTCCTTAAGCCTCACTTTCAACTGGAGGAATTGACCACATCAATCCGGCTGGTGGCAGAGTTGCCTCCCCCAGCGGGATAAAACTCTAAACGCACAGGCTCAGTTAATTACAGAGCTTTTGATGATAATTAAGTTTACGATTTAAGGAGAGATCACGCATGGATTTGATACTACTAAAACCTGGAGACGATACAATTGTTGGTGAAAACCTGATCGTTGGCCCAGTTGACGGGGTTAATAAACCTCAAACGGATAAAGCGAAACCAAACCCCAATGATGGCAAGCAGGCTATTCAATTGTTGTCGGTTTCTTACGGCATGTCGCAGCAAATAACCACTGATGTGAGCAATACCGCACGCACCTCGGGCAAACCCAATATTCAGGATTTGACCTGCGTGAAGTATATGGATTATTCATCTCCCAAGCTGTACCGTTCCTGCCTTGATGCAACTCCTATTGGGGTGGGGGACAAGCTGACCTATGTTTATCTATGTAGAAATTCGGGGGGGAAAATTATAAATATTATGACTTACGCTTTAAAAGATGCCTTGATTTCATCCCTTCATTGTCAGGCTAACCCGGGGGATATGCCCACAGAGACATTCACTCTGAATTTTACTCAAATTGCCTGGAATTACCTTGTCCAAAAATCGGACACAAGTGTTGGCGGAAACATTGGCGCTCTCTGGGATGTTACTACCAACTCCGGGAAATAGAAGTGAAAATAAGCTAAAGGAGATGAGGCAATGGAATTCAATAGGGAGCGAAATTATGTGGCTCCCGCTCCACTATTTGAACGTCTGGTGGATGAAAATCCGGAAATAAAAGCCGAAGCACCTCCTTTTCGCTTATTGAATCAGGAGCAATTCTTTGAATCAGTAATTCAAGGAATTAAAAGTTTGTTGCAAACCCGGTGTCCTATATCCTTTAAAGCTCTATCCGAGTCAGATAGAACCGTGTTGAATTATGGGATACCGGACATGTCCTATTCAGGTCTGAATTCTACAACAAGAACTACCCGAATTCTCAGGGCGATTAAGGAAACTATTGAAAGCTACGAGACCCGATGCAGGAATGTGGAAGTGGTGGTTCATGAAAAGAAGCCAGAAAATTTAGAGCTGGTTATAGAGGTTCGTGCCAGACTTTTTGTTGAAGGCCGTTTCGAACCTCTATCCTTTCCTATCAACCTTCAATTGGGAAAGGCGGGATAGATGAAACCGGTTGAAAATCATGAACTCAAATGACCTGCTTTTAGATTATTTTCAGAATGAATTAAGCTATCTTAGAAACATGGGGGAAGGTTTTGCTGAACGCTTCCCTAAAGTCGCTAACAGGCTTGAGCTTAGTGGAAGAAAATGCCCCGACCCGCACATTGAGTTTCTCCTTCAGTCGTTTGCTTTTCTAACTGGAAGAATCCAATACAATTTGGAATCGGAAGCCCCTCAAATTCCGACGTCCTTGCTAAGCATTCTTTATCCCCATTTAGAATCCCCTATCCCATCAATGGCTATAGCACGGTTTGAAGTCGACCCGGGAAAAGCAAAGGGGAAAGGATTCGCAATGGAAAGAAACTCTCCTCTATATGCGACTGCCCGTCAGGGAGAAGTCTGTAAATTCCGAACTTGCTACGAAACTAAACTTTGGCCTTTAAAGGTAGATTGGGAGGGGTTTGATCCTGTAGAAGATTTTGAGTTTATTACCTCTAAAGTGGAGGTGGCTTCTGTTTTACGAATTCGCATTAAAGCCGAAGGCAAAAATCCTTTAAATAAACTGGGCTTGGATTCATTGCGGTTTTACCTGTCAGGGGAAAACCAAACGGTTCACGGTCTTTATGAGTTGCTCACAAATAATGTTGTCAAGGTAGCATTAGTGCCTGCTGACCCAGGGACACCAGCCGGTGAAAGGCAGCCTGTCTGGTTGCCTCCGAAATCTATAAGCCCAGTGGGTTTCGCTGAAGATGAAGCCGTGCTACCCGAAAAAAAATATTCCCATTCGGCATATCGGTTGCTACAGGAATACTTTGTATTGCCGGAGAAATTCCTTTTCCTCGATATTGCAGGGCTGGAGGGGATCTTGGCGGAGAAAGAATTTGATATTCTGGTATTACTGGATAAGGTTCCGGGAAATAAAATCAAAATGAAAGCGGGAACTTTTTTGCTGGGTTGCACCCCTATCATCAATCTGTTTCCAAAAACTACAGATCCTATTCAGCTTGACCATACCAAGTACGAATACAAATTGTTGGCAGATAAATATCTGAGTAGATCTGCGGAAATCCATTCTATTGAAAAAGTTAGTTCAAGGTCTGCAGAGGGAAAGACGCGAGTTATTTCATCTTTTTTTGCCTATGGTCGTTGGGAGCAAGAATCCAGTCAAACTCTTTTTTGGTCATCAAGACGAGTGATCAGTGAGGATCCCCGGCTACCAGGAACTGAAATCTATTTATCTTTCCACGATAACCAATTCAATCCTGTGACAGAACCCGGGGATACGGTTTATGCACAAACACTTTGCACGAACAGGGACCTTGCTGATCAACTTCCTGCTGGGGCAGAATTTAAAATGGATGGCGCGGGGCCTGTGAAGCACAAAAGCATATCCATTCTTCATAAGCCGACACAGAGTCGCACCCCAAGGTTGAGGGGGCAGGCACTATGGCAATTAGTTTCCCATTTGTCTTTAAATCATCTGTCACTTGGTAATGAAGAAGCTAGTTTGAATTCATTTCAGGAAATTTTAAGACTCTATGCGCATTCTAATTTTCCATCTGTCCACCAGCAGATAAGCGGAATCATAAAAATGTCATGCGCGAAAAAGGTCGGAAGAATGGGGCCTGATGCATGGCGAGGCTTTTGCCAGGGTACAGTCATTGATTTAGTTTTTGATGAAAAGGCATATGAAGGGGGAAGCGCCTATTTAATGGCCTCTGTCTTAAATCATTTTTTTGACCTGTATGCTTCAATAAACTCATTCACCCAATTGAATTTTCACAGCAAACAAAGAGGCAAGCTAAAAGAATGGAAACCTATGGTTGGCGCGCAGGAACTTCTTTGATTGATTGGTTGTACGAAGATAGCTCCCGATTCGATTTTTATCAGGTAGTCAGGATTCTTGAGTTAATAAAGTCAGATGCCAAAGAAGTCGGAGAGGGAAACACCCCCAATCAAGAACCTGTATCTTTCAAATCGGAAATATTGGACAGTTTCCCTCTTACCGATATTGCTGGGCTTGTCCGACCTGAAACAAGCGACGGTTTGCCAACCCTGAAGGTTTCCGCCATGAGTCTGGCAGGGAACTTTGGCCCTTTACCTAGAACATTCTCAGAGTTAATTCAAAAGCGTATTTCAGGAGGCGATACAGCAATCCGCGAATTTCTGGATATTTTTAATCACCGTCTGATTTCTCTCCTATACCGTGTTCGTAAAAAAAATAGATTAGCTCTTTCGACATCGGAGCCGCATAAAACCTCGACAGCTAAATATTTATTTTCATTTCTTGGCCTATTAAATTCCCGACCTGATTTGCAGGATCGCATGGCTTTTCCTGATAGGGCTTTACTGGCTTTTTCGGGCCTATTATCCCGACAACCACGCAGCCCCCTTGCCGTACGAAAAGTTATAGCAAATTATTTTTCAGTGCCTGTGAAAATCAGACAATTTCAAGGACGCTGGTTAAGCCTTGAAAAGGATCAATGGACCATCATCGGTAAACGCGGCCAGAATCAATGTCTTGGGAAAGACTCAACTCTAGGGCAAAAATTCTGGGACCAGCAAGGGAAAGTGGAGTTCTTGATAGGACCTGTTTCCTACTTTCAGTTAATATCGTTTTTACCGGATGGCGAACAATATAGACCTTTATGCGATTTAATTGAATTTTGTGTTGGAAGAGATTTGGATTATTCCATTCGCCTGGGAATAAAAAATGAAGACATTCCTCGTAGCGGATTACCAAAACCATTTACAGTTCCTTCCGATTCACCTGGAATGAAATTAGGAGTGACTTCCTGGATTAAATCGGGAGAGTCAAAAAAACAAGAGAATATTGATTGGCAGGTAAAGCTGGGACAAACCACATGGTTTGCAATCAAAACATCCAGGATGGAAGAATTTAAAATACGACCAGAAAATATTAGTTAATAATGAGCAATTCAATTTTCAAGAAACCAGGTGAAAAGATTTATCCGTTTCATTCAAGCGATATTGGAACGCGTTCTTTTCATATTGAATTTGCCGATTTGAAAGACGATCTGGTCCGGCTGGAAAGTTTTCAAGGGACAGAGGGTATTTCCCAGCCCTTTGAGTTCAATCTCGACCTACGACTCAATGACATGCTGGGGGATGTTGATCCTTCAGGGAATTTATTATTTTCAAACGTTATCGGTAATTCTGCAACCATTATTTTCAATCAACCCGATGAATCGGAGCCGGTACTTTTCAATGGAATAATAAGCAGTTTTGGCAAATCAGATCCCGGTGTGTATTCGGCAACTTTGCGCCCTAGTCTCTGGAAGCTGACAGTGACGAATAATTATTGCCTGTACGATGATGAAGTCAGAACCATTCCTGAAATGATTAAATTCATCCTCGACAAACACAATATTATTGTTGATGACCGAATTCAAGAAAATGGACTGCCCTCTTTAAGGAAGCAGGATTGGTTTCAGGCTGGTGAAACGGATTTCGATTTTATTAATCATTTAATGCAAAAGGTTGGCATTTATTATTACTTTTTACATTATGAGGAGGGCGGGGCCTACAAGCATAAAATGGTTTTAGGGGCTGATAATACGGGCTATGAACCCAAGACGGGAAAACCGCCTAAAGTTCGGTGTACATTCACCAAGGAGGAGACTCTGGAGTACGATGATCTCATTACTTCTTTTTCTTATGAAGAAAACTTGTCCCCCTCCAAAGTTAAGACTCTGATGATGGCTCCTGTTTCGGCGTGGGATACTTCTTCTGGTCAGCCGGTAAACACAGCTACCTCAGAAAAACAGGAGATAAAAGAACCCCGTCCCAATACCAAGAGTCTTGAGTTTATCCAGCTTCTCAGTATGCAATATGGCATCAATCAGAAGGAAGCCGAATTATACCGGGATAAGGCTTTGAGTAATATCATGTCTACATCGTGTAAATATCTTGGAGCAAGCACTGTTCCATGGTTTAGCCCCGGAAAAAAATTTACGGCCTCCAATAATATTGACAAAGCTTTAAATAAGGATTTCCTTATCACTGAAGTTTCTCATGCCGGGTCGGTCGACAATAGTTATTCCAATCAGTTTCAAGCTTCATTGCCGGAATATGTGGCAAATATATTTTCAATTGAGGACACATTTCCTAATACCGTATTGGCTACCGTTGTTAAGGGTAAATCCACGATTGTGAAAACTTCAATTTTAGAAGAGGAGGGTTGCATTAAAGATGTTGACTACATCGTGCTTGATGATTTCGACCCGGACCACAAAACCCTGACAGGGCCTACTGGCAACGCTGTCCGCAAAGGAATTTATGTGAGGTTTCCCTGGGATGACAATAAGACCTCTCACTGGGTACAGTTGTCAGAAAGTATGATGTATGTTCCCGAAGAAAATTCTACGGTCCTGGTTTCGAGATCCAGCGACAACAATGAGCTGCCCGAGGTCGTAAATAGTGTTCGTGCAGATGGCTCGTATACTGTTGCTCCCGATAATGACACCTTTAATACTTCAATTGGCAATTCGCACTCTTACCATATTGGTGAAAGCCAATCGGCTTCTGATGGCGCAGACTATTCCAAAAACTGTGGCTCTTCTTCCCGAGTGAGTAAGGGAAACAATATCAACCTATCAATTGGAAAAAGTAGTGGTAAGACTTTTTCCAGCGGACTCACAAAACCTGCCAAGGCATTTTATCCTCTTTCTGTTTCAACTGAACAGACCAAGCTGGGCAATATGCCTAAGTGGTCGGAAACTTATGATTCCGTAAATCTCTCGTATGAAGACTCCTATGGCTACTCAGAGGGAGACTCGACGAGTGTCCAGATGGGAAATGGTAAGAATTATCAGAAAGGGAAATCCACCTCCCAACAAGATGGGAATAGCGATCATACCCAGAATGGAGATACCAGCAATACCCAAACTGGTAATTCCAAGAATATGCAGTTTGGCCTGAATGCTTTTAATTTTCAGGCATTGGGCTTTAGCGAAAATATTAATTTTGTGGGTATAACTACAAATATTAGTGTGGGTTTGCTGAGTCTTAACGTGAGCGCCGCAGTCCATATAAATGTTTCCGGTCCCGTGCAGGTGAATATCAACTCGGGAATGTCACTGAATGTTGGAATAATGCACGTTCAAAAAAAAGATATAGATATTACAGCCAAAGATATTAAAGCCGCAATGCAAGGGTTGAAAGGGAGGATAGCCGGTCTGGTATCCAATATGTAATAAAGCTTAAGGTGAGATTATGCGAATCATAAAACCCTTGAAACTGGGTATTCTTCATAAATCATGGTCAGAGGATTCTAAAAACTGGTTGTGTGTGACAACTCTTGCTTTTTTTGATCTAAAGAACCCTGAAAAACTTCTCCCTGAAATGCCACAGTGGGGAAAAATTACAGGAGCCTTGGGAAAAGGGGTTCCCTTTGATATGGCGATGCAAAAAATACGTGGGGAAGTGCTGGTATCAGGGAATGCGTACCCCAACGAAAGATCTCCAACCAGTGAAATGGGTGTTGGATTAGAGATAGGTCCAATTAATAAACGTTTGAAAATTTATGGTGATCGTTACTGGAAGCGGGGTTGGTGGCCTTTGCATAAAATTACGCCACCGGAAAAATTTTCTAAAATGCCGCTATCTTATAAAAAGGCATATGGCGGAAATGGTTTTGATCGTAACCCCGAGGGTAAGGGATATGAATCGTTTTTACAGTCTTTACGATACAAAGGGGAAAAACAAATTCCTATGCCAAATATAGAAAATCCTTCAGAGCTGATGAGTAGCATCCGTCAGCGCCCGGAACCAGCAGGGCTTGGTCCTCTATCACTGAGTTGGCCTCAGCGTCTGAAAAAATCCGGAACCTATGACAAAAGTTGGGTTGAAAACGGTTACCCGCATTATGCGCGAGATATGGATTGGGAAATTTTTAATTCGGCTACCCCTGATCAACGTATTGATGGATTTTTTAATGGCACAGAATCTTTTGCCTTGACGGGACTGCATTCGGAGGATCCAAAATTAAAAGGTCACCTTCCGGGAATTCAACCGAGAAGTTTTATCAAATTCAAGGAGCCAGAAGGAATTTGTTTGCATGAACTGAGATTAAATCTGGATACCGTATGGTTCTTTCCCGATAAGAACCTTGGGGTTCTTTTCTATCGCGGAAAAATTAAAATTCAGGATAGTGACGCTCAGGATGTGGATAGCATTATGCTTGCTTATGAAAATATGGTGGATGAGCCTAGAGATATTGATTATTACCTTGATGCATTTGAAAAGCGTACCAATAAAAAAACCGCTTTGGCGCATATGTTTAATGAGTCCCTACTTTCGCCGGTCAAAACGGCAGTGCAATTAGAAGCTGAAGCTCAAGAAAAACAAAAAGCCATTAACCATGAACTGGAAATTCAAAAGGAAACGGCCAAAGTGCACGCCAAATCATTTTTCGAAAAATCCGGTATGGAAATGCCTCCAGACTTTGAAATTCCAGAGCCCGAACCCAATTCTATAGGAGTAGTTCCCCCGGAAGCTTTGGAACGGTTTGATGTTGATTTAACGGAAATAATTGAGAACTCCGACAAGTTAATTGAAAAAACAAAGAAAGAAGCCGCAGAAAAGACTGAGGAGGCAAAAAAGAAACAGCAGGATTTCCTGAAAAAATTAGAGGAACAAGGCTTACTTCCTGACGAGAGGGAAAAGATTGAGAGACAAAAATTGGTAGTGACCGAGAAGTCTAAAAGACGAGGTATTGCCAGTTCCGTTAAGGATGTTCAAAGTGGTGGTGTTGAAAATAGGGCTGAACAGGATGACTCAGGAGCCGAGCCTAATCTGAAATTGCAGCAATTTTTAAGTAATTTGGGGGTTTCAACAGATGAAATCCAGGAAGACAACTTACCGGATACAAGCGACGAGCAACTTGAGCAAGCGGAAAAGTCAATCACTCAAGCTAGGAGATTGGCGCCAGAACCAGCATATCCCGAAGAACCGCTCTTCCCGGAAGTAGCCGTCTATTTAGGTGAGGTGGTTATGGGGTTTGTCATGAACGAGGAGTCCCTGGCAGGACGCGACCTCGCCGGGGCAGATCTCTCCGGCAGAGATTTCAGGGGAATGAATTTGAAAGGAATTATGCTGGAGCAGTCTAACTTGTCCCGGGCTCAATTTGATGAATGCGATCTCTCAGAGGCTATATTAACGGGAGCAAATTTAACTAATACGTCTTTCAACAATGCAAATCTCCAACAGGCGAATCTATCCAAAACAAAAGGGGAAGGCGCTATTTTCAAAAATGCAAATTTGTCTGAAGCGGTTTTAATGAATGCCGATCTTCCGGGATCTGACTTTGCCAATACCCAGCTAATAAAGGTCAATGCCTTAAAGGCAAATTTCAAGGAAAGCAATTGGCAGAAGGCAACCTTAAAAGAATGTATTTTTCTGGAAGTAATTTTAAATGATTCTGATTGCACGGGAATTACAATTGAGAAGACAATTTTTATAAAAGCAGTTCTGAATCAAGCCAAATTCCGGGATGCCAGATTTAAAAAGGTAATGTTGATTGGTGTGGATGGAGACAATGCGGACTTTCAGAACGCGATATTGGAAAAAGTCTTTGGGGGTGGGGGAGCGCATTTTATGGGAGCAAACTTTACATATGCAAAAGGTCCTTGTTCTGGTTGGCGCACAGCTAATCTGTCAGAAGCCAATTTTACACACGCGCAATTTGATAGTGCTGATTTTGGAGAAGCTAATCTTTGTAATGCAATTATGAATTATGGAAGTTTTAAAAACTCTATATTTGTTAAAACGAACCTACAAAAGGCAAAGATGAAGCATGTAAATTTATTTAAGGGATTGCTTAAAAAGACCAACTTTAAAGAAGCAGATTTATCGGGCGCTAATTTATATGCTGCCCTAATGCTGGAAGCAGACTTTGAAGATACAAGGCTAGACAATGTACTGCTCTTAAAAAAACCAATACTTTAAGGGAAAATGGATACCCAGGAGATTTTAAATAATATCAAACTGAATCTTCCAGTTTTGAATATAACGTTTAGTGATCGGGACTTTACTGGGCTGGATTTTAGCAATGGGATATTTGTAAATATAGTGTTCAATAAATGCCTGCTGGTAGAGGCTAGTTTTAAAAAGGCACAGCTGGTGCAATGCTCTTTTACGGACTGCGATTTTAAGAATACAAATTTTCAAAAAAGCAATCTGGTTGAGACTGATCTCTCAGGAGCCATCATGAAAGGTTTGGATATAAAGGAGACCCTGTTCACTCGGGTAAACTTTAGCGATGCGGATTTAACAGGGCAAAGAATTTACAGGGCAATATTCACCGAGTGTGACCTGAGAAAAGCACTGTTAAAGAATTCCTCATTTGAAAAAGTCATGCTTTTAAAGTGTCAAATCGAGGGTGCGGATTTATCCGGAGTCACATTTAATATCGTACACATCACAGATCCGGATTTCACAAAAGCCATTATTAAGAATACACGTTTCAACCAGATGTTATTGATGAAATCCAACTTCAAGGGCTTGAACCTTGAGGGCTACCATTTTGTTCAATGTATGTTTCCAGAAAGTAATTTTGAAGGGGCTAGTCTGGAAGGGGCGGATCTGACGAATTCAAATTTCAGCCAGGCCAATTTAAAAGAAGCCAATTTAAATCATGCAAAAGCAAAGCAGGCATTGTTTATTGGTGCAAACCTGACCAATGCAAGCATGCAAAAAACAGATATTGAGCAAGCTAACTTCCAGGAGGCAAATTTATCAAATGCGTATTTCTCAAATTCAAACCTCAAAAATGGGCAATTGCCGCAAGTTCATTGTGACGGAACTATTTTTGAGAATTGCGACTTGACCGGTTCAAACTTTTCACATGCTTTTCTAAATGACTCGAAGTTTTTAAGGTCGATATTAACGGGGACAAATTTTCATCAAACAATAATAAATAATGTTGACTGGATGGGGTCAAACCGAAAAAACGCATTAGAAACCCATAAAGATCTAGCAGAAGCCGAACAATTTTTGGGAGCAAATGCGTAGGGTTTTATTGTCTTGGAGTAAGAGAAAGGGAGTTTAATGTTTTCAAATCCAATGGGTTCTATATCTGTTCTTGAAGAGAAAAATAGTGCCTGTAATTCAAGTGACACAGTTCTAAAGTATGGTCGGATTACTGAGTGCCGTCAAAATGGGCAGGTACTTATTGACCATAGGTTAATAGCCGATCGATCTATTAGTTGTCTGGTTTCGCCCAAGGAAGGTGATTTGGTTTTATATTCCACAGGTGCAAAGAACAAAGCCTTTTTGTTGAGCATACTAGACCGTAGGTGGGAAGAGAACTCTGACACCTCTCTTAATATTGAGTTGTCGGTGAATCAGTCAAAAGAATTATCCATCAATGCAAAGCATTTGAAGTTGCATGGGACGGAGTCGGTGGATATTTCAAGTTTTGGATCACTATCCATTTCAGCATGCCTTGGGAACCTGAAAGTAGTAGCACAAAACATGTTTACTTCCTTGTCCGGTATCTTAATGCAAACTGCTAATCATAGTTCATTGACTGCCCAACAGGTAAATATTGAGGCCAAACAAATTTTAAGTACCCGAGGAAAAAATCAATTAATCATCGCTGAAGAAGATATACGAATAGACGCCGAACGAATAAATATGGGATAAAAACTATGCCAGCACAAAATACACAGTGCCCTTTAGGGATGAATTTTGCATTTCCAGATGCTGACTTGGTTCCTCCAGTGGTGGTTCCATCTGCCAATATGGCAGATCTTGCTACAGCTATACCCACTGTCCCTAATATTTTTGTTGATTGCATGCCTGTTCATAATATGTTGACTATGGAACCTGCAACGATCGGAAGCGTTGGTCCCGGGGTGGGAAGTGGAACTGCATGTTTGACATCCACTCACATATTTGGAAGTACCTTGCTGTTTATTATTTGTATTCCTGCTACACGTTGGCTGGACACAACAATTCAAAATCTGACCAATGCTCCTGGTGCAACACTTATTCCCTGTCAGGTTTTGATGTGGATATTCAGGTGAGGGGAAATAAGAAGGATAATAGGATGCATATAAATTTAAAAAAGAATATTTTTCTGATTATTATTGTTGTTTGTATGGGAATTCCCCAGATGAGCTGTTCTACCATGAAAAATACACTTTATTTCTGGAGCAGTGCAAATGAATTTGAAGATTTTGAAATAGTCGTTGACCAAAAAGCCAATCAAAATTCAGCCATTGCTTTTGATCTTATATTTGCATATGACAAAAACTTGATTGGGAAGTTGGAAAAAATAAATGCGCAGGACTGGTTCAAGGAAAGGGATAACTATCGGTTGAATTTTCCAACTGGGTTTGATGTTGTTTCCTGGGAGTTGGTTCCCGGGCAAGTCGCTCCCAAAAAACCATATCCCGCCCATATGGAAAAAGCTGCAGGGATTTTTATATTTGCAAATTACTCTACGCAAAATGATTTTCATCGTGCGCGCGTCGACCAATTAAAATATTTTGAGCTTAATTTGGGAGAGCTCAATTTTACAATTAAAACTTTATAAGAGATGCTTCTCAAGGTAACTCAAATTTAAGATTCATTAGGAACGATAAAAGGAAAAGTGCGATGGGAATATTAAAAAGAACTCCTGATGCTGTGCAATGGTGGGAGGGGATGTTGTTGTCACCCCAACATTTCCAACAACAAACTCTTCGTATTGAACATCAATTATCCCATTTAATGGCGCAACTCAATCCCTTCTTCTGGGGAACTTTGTCGCTTGAAGTTGATCGGGAAAAAATAGTTGGTGGCATCTTTCAAATAGATTCGCTTAAGGCTGTCATGCCCGATGGTCTAAACGTTTTCCATGATAGAAATGAAGATGGGGATTTACAGATAGACGTTAGAAAACATCTTAAAAAGAAGGGTGAAGAACTGACTATTTTTCATGGAGTCCCGATTCGTAAATCAAAATCGGCCAACCCTTATGCTGAAGTGGCTCGTTATGACTCAATTGATGAGGTTAATGTCGAAGATGAAAATTCGGCAGAAATAATAACTACTATACAAAGATTAAGACCGAAATTAGAGTTAATGCCAGCTGAGAACAGTAAGTTTGTAACCATTCCCCTGGCAAAACTGACTCAAGAAAAAGCCGGCTATAAGGAAACTTTATATCTGCGGCCACAACTTTTTGTGGGCAGTGATTCGATTCTGGGGCGGGAGGTCATAGATATCCTTGCCGAGGTGAGAAAAATTGCAGAGCTTCTGGCTTCCTCAATTAACCCCGGGAAGAAGGTTTCAGGTGAGGCATTAATTCAGCAACACCAATTCATGGTTCAGCATTTAGTGATGGAATTGCCTGCTCTGGAAATTCTCATCCAATCGGGCTCAGCTCATCCCTTTAAAATTTATGAGAGCTTGGCACGAATGATTGGAGCACTTGCTAGTTTAAAGCAGGGGATGGTTCCCGAACCTCTTCCAAGCTATTCCCATAATGATTTTAGACCTTGTTTTGACAAGGTTAAAGGAATGATAGAAGAAACTCTTTTGATGGCGCAATTATCTTATAACGCTTTACCATTTATAAAAATCAAAGAGGGGCATTTCTGTCTGCCAAAAGAAGAATTTCGTGGACTCAAAACTTTAATCATTAGTGTCATCGGAGCATCGCAATCATCTTCGAAAAGCCATATTGAATGGATCAGTGAGTGCATTATTGGAACTAAGTCGAAAATTGCTTCAATTACTAAGCAACGGGCTGGTGGCGCACAAAGAGTTCATGTCAAAGATCCTGGTGAGTTAAAAATTTTTCTGGGGCCTGGTGAAAGCCTTTTCAAAATTAACCTTACTCCTGAAAGCTGTATTGAAGGGGAGGACTTGGAAGTCATTAATAGTATGGGGAGTGAAAGCTTAAGTCCGCACCCGGAGGCCATGGTTTTTTATGCTAGTCAAGATAAAGAGAAAAAATTTAGTTCAGACATTCAAGGCTAGTTGATACAAATAAATTACTGATAAGAGTAAGGTTGATTATGAATTCAAACATTATTATCCAAGGTTTTTTCATGACAGGCGAGCCCCGGTTCCCTGTTTCTCAACCATCTTTAAGCGCTAAGTCGACAGACAGCAATGAAGTCACTCATTCTCAGGGGATGCAACTAAAACCGGGAGTTAAACCTCGTAGTATTTTGCCCCATGAGGGAAGGGCCTTCGATTCATCTCATAATCATGAAATGTTGGACCAACATTTTCCAAAATCTGGATTTTCAAACATGAATTCTCCCTCTGTTCTGAGTAATAAGAACAATTCGCCAAAACCTGCATCAGGTTCATCACCGTTGCAAAATGGGGCTTTCATGCAATTGGATAGTTTTAAGGTTGTTCAAAAAAAAGTAGTACAACAGGAATTAGGTGCAGACAGAAAAGGTACCGCTTATTTATTGCAAACTCCGCCACCAAGAGTTTCTGGGCAACCATTGCCTGTAGGGGTCCAAGCGAAGATGGAGTCTATATTTGGGGACGATTTTTCTGATGTAAGAGTCCATATTGGCTTACATGTGTCGTCCATCGGTGCGTTGGCATATACCCATGGAAGTGATATCCATTTTGCCCCCGGTCAATATAACCCAATGAGTATCCAGGGGCAGCGATTACTTGGGCATGAATTGACTCATGTTATCCAGCAAAGAAAAGGAAAAGTGTCAAATCCGTTCGGAGGCGGAACGGCTGTGGTGGTGGACCATGCGCTGGAATCGGATGCAGATAGAATGGGAAGAGTGGCTGCGTCCGGGCCACCCGTCTTAATTCAATATATGAAATGAGTTTTCTGAAGTATTTAGGAAACCGTTTAATAATAAATGAATGGATGAATTTTTAAAATGAATACTGATTACGGAAGTATTGGAATTCAACTGCGCAATTTCCAGAGCTTTTTCAATGAGGTGATACGTATTAAACAAATCATCAAAAAGCAACAGCTTCCTGAAAAAAAGCATGCGGGTGATGAAGTTTCGGCGAAGAGCTTTCTAACTGCCAGTGAGGTCAGCAATACTCTTTCTTCATTGCTTGAAATCCAAGAAATGGAAGTTAAACAAAGAGGAATCATCAATGAAATAGAGCTGTATCAAAAAGCCCAGCTTGCCATGGCGGCACTGGCGGACGAAATTTTCATGTTTGATGTTTCATGGGCTCAAAAAGAAAACTGGAACAACCATCTTATAGAAACTGCCTTGTTCCGAACACGAATGGCTGGAGAGAAAGTCTATGTCGATTTGGATGATTTGATGGACGTGAGAGTTCCGAATAGAACCCATGTTGATCTTGCTATTATTTATCTGTTTACACTACGCCTGGGCTTTCTAGGAAAATACAGGTCCATAAAAACATTCGGCGAGTCAAGTCACGAAGGTATCGAATTACAAAAATATCATGAAAACCTGATATCTCGTTACAGAAATAATTTGACAACATGGATACGTGAGAGCAATGCCCGATTTGGAGATGAAAGCCTGCCAATGTTTATTGACTCTTATGAACATACATTGAGTGAGGGAAGTGAAACAAAACTTTCGCTCCGCCAGAGTCAGACCAATATATTGCTCCTGATCATACTAGGGTATCTGGGCACCACCTATTTTATATGGGAAAAGTTTACGGAACCTCTCCAATTGCTTTTGAATGCCGGGCTAGGAGGCACACCGTGAGTCAAGCTCTACGCAAATCAGGCCAATGGAATGAATGAATTTATATTAAATAATGAGGGTGTTCTTATACTGATCCTTTTTGTTTCAGTTGCCGTTGCATTCCTGGCTATAGTTTTCTACATTAGACGAGCTGTGTTATTGGAGTTTAAATCGGAAGCATCTGATGATGAAAAAGCTTCTGGAAGTACTTTAGAAAAGGAAAAATTAAGAAGCAAAATTAAAGGAACCTTTAGTCAATATACCTATGTAATAAAAAGTATGGTGACGGGTCAACAATGGCGTTATGCAGCCCCCTGGTACCTGATGCTTGGCAAAAGTGACTCTGGGAAAGCTAGCGTATTGGAATCCCTGGACCTGAGAAAAAGTGACAGCTTATTACTTAAATCCAGCACTTTTAAAAATAAGGGATGCAATTGGTGGTTATTCAATAAGGGAATTATTCTGGATGTTGGGGAGAAATATTTCGCAAGCAAAGAAGGCACGGGCGAGAACAAAGTATGGAGTTTAATTCTTAATTTAATTCAAAGATGCCGGCCCAAGCGGCCGATAGATGGGATAATCCTTACAATTTCCGCAGAGGAGCTCGAATACCCAGAAAGCGGTTTCGGTGAAGAAGGGCTTATAGAAAAAGGCGAGCTTGTATATCGAGACCTGCTCAAAATCCAAAAACAATTCGGTTTCATTGTCCCCGTTTATGTTTTAGTGACCCAATGTGGAAAGCTCTCAGGCTTTGAGGGATTTTGGCGGCCTTTTGCTGCAAAGCGAGAATCCGAAATAGTGGGTTGGTCGAATCCGCACACTTTGGACACCAGTTTTGCAGTAAATTGGATGGATCAAGCTTATAAGGAAATTCGTGAAAACCTGAACCGAATCCAATTGGAAATGGCGGCTAGCGCGGCCCCCATTGAAGACATAGATGGTTTTTTTATCTTCCCACAGGAACTGGGCAGAACCCAAAAGGCCTTATCCATCTACCTGGATAGTATTTTTAAACCTACTGTTTATCACGAATCTTTTTATTTTAGAGGGGTGTATTTTTCCGGCCAATTGAAACAACCTGCGGACAATTTTCAGGTTTCAAAATTGTTTGATACAAAATCCCTGTTTATTAATGACCTGTTTCAAAAGAAAATTTTTCCAGAAAAAAACCTGGCTCGCCCTGCTTCCAAAACCCTGGTCTCCAACAACAGGATCATACGCCGTCTGCAGTTTACAGCCGTAGCTTTAGCTCTTGGCCTTTCAATTTGGGTGGGGTTGGATTCTTTCAAATTAAAACAGGATGTTGATTCAGTAACAACAACATTGGCAGACATAAAGAATATTATTCAGATCCGGAAAAATACTTTGCCTACAGCGGAGGAAAGCAACGCCGACCAAGAGAGGTTGTTCAGGCAATTAGAGCAGATAAGTTCAGGAACCTTTAGAAGGGCTGCTTTTCCATCCTCCAACTTAGTTGATCTCGATTCAAGGATAACGGAGTTCTTTTCAGAAGGATTCCAAAAAATTATTTTCAATATAATGCATTTAAATCTCACCAAGAAGGCTAATGACCTCGGTCAATCGAATCAAGAGGAAAGTGATTATGAAAATGAAGGTGGGCCCACTCAATCGATGTTTGAAAATGGCCTGGACGCTGAGGTTCAATCTTTTCAAAAAATGATCAATCAGGTAATAGTATTTGAAAATACTCGGGCGATTTATAATGATTGGCCAGGTCGCGGAAATCTAAAGTCCGATGATGTTCTGGAAAATATGGGGCTGCTGGTCAAATATTTACTTGGGTTTAAACTGAATAGCTCATTTACAGAGGATTCAGAATTATATAGCCAGGCCTTGAAACTTATAAGGCCTATCCCCTATCCAGATCCGGGCCGATTCCCTAATGGCATATATCCATATCGCGCTAACGTGATCAGGGAAATAAATCAGAGAGCGGATTACATTCACAATCTGCTGACAAAAAAAGATCTTATCTATTCAAGGTTGTCAGATATAACTTTTAGCCTGAAGCCTTACGGAGAAATGATCACTCTATTGTCTCAATCCAGAATGGTTGCAAAGTTTGTAAGCGAGACAAAGAAAGTGGATGCTCTTCTTGCGTCCCCATTATGGGCCGGCCTTGATGATAACAAGTCGCGATTCAAGTATTGCCAGACCATCCAGGATGACATAAGAAAAGTAATAACAGTTTTAGAGGGAACGTATGCATATAAAGAAACAAAATTATTAAAGTCCGCTATTAGAGACTTTGATCGCGAACATTGCGATCAAAGAATAAGTAGAAGAATTTCAGGCTATAAAGTATCTCAACTGGGGCCAATTCTCATAAGCGCAGAAAAAGGCGGCGACCCCCCTGCTTTTAGCCCGAAAGTGGATGGAATACGGCTGATGTTGAAAAAAATTAGTGTTCACAGTTTCTTGAAGTTTGATTTGCGAGATTATGAATCTTTTGAATTGCAACCCGATTTTCCACCCGGTCAAATTCTGAGCTGGGATACGGATTTATTAAGTGAGGCAATAAAAACTCATCAGGAATATCAAAAATTTCTTGATGAGGATCTAAAGGCCTTCCCAGCACCTCTAACAGGTGAGGTGGAGAATTTGGCCTTGGAAGGTGTGCTGGTGAGCATTCATGATCTTCTTGTCAGAGCTCAAAAATATTCTGCGCAACCCGATAAGAGTATTGCTTTGGTCAATGAAAACACAGTGGCCAGTCAAATTGAAAACCTGAATAAAAGTTCAAAGTTGCTGTTGCAACTGATAGATGTTCTGACTAAATTGCACTCACCAGATACCCGTTCCTTTGCCGGGTTGGTGCGAAATTATGCAGTGAGACTCATAGATCAAGTTGATCTGTTGTCCCAAGCCAACCCAGTTTACGCATCCAATAATGGTGTCAATGAATGGAAGGGCAGCCCAAGCCTATTAGCCTATGCGTATCTTATAAAAGGAAAAAACTCGCTTGAAAATTACTTGAAATCCCAGCGAGATAGAATTATTTATATATCCGACAAATATGTTCAACCAGTATTTTCACTCCTCCAGAAACTTCCAAAATCCGGTGACGCAGGTCTCAACATAGTAACTGCCAGATGGCAAGCAACGTTGAGCGATGTTAACGCATACAAGAGTAAGGATTTATCAAGCAAGCTGGCAGGCATGGAAGAATTCTTTCGTTCCACCTTATTGGACATGGATAAAGAGAATTGCTCAATAAAACTGAGCCAGGCCAAGGGTGTAAATTATTCGGACGATATATTTTCGGGTATATGGTTGAACTTGAATCAACAATTATTCGAAAGATGTGGGTATCTTGTCGATGTATCTTTTGAAAAAAATTACAATCTTTTGGCAGGAAAGTTCAACCAGCTTCTGAAGGGGAAATACCCATTCACCCGAACAAACTTAAACGATCAAAATATTGAAGAGGTCGACCCCATCGCCGTACAAACTTTTTATAATTATTTTGACAGCATTAAAAAGGAACTGGGGAAACAGATAAAAAACCGTGCCGTGTTTGATCCCGATAATAATTCATTATTAAAGTTTTTTGAACAGGTCGATGAAGCCGGGAAATTTTTCCAGCACACCTTTATCCCGACCAGCCAGGGGGCAAACAGTCAAATAAATCTAAATATAAACTTCAAACCCCTTCCCAGCAAATCCACACACACCAATCAGGTCATCGAGTGGGTGTTTGCCAGCGGAAGCCAAAAGGTTGAATATTTGAAAGGGCCGCCTAAAGTAGCATGGGAAAGCGGTCAGCCGATCAGTCTTCAGTTGCAATGGGCGATGGATTCTCCACAATTTCCTGGAGGGCCGATTAGAATTCCCAACGGACCCACCCAGATTGAAGGAAATAAAGTTCATTTTTCATATTCGGGAACCTGGGCTTTGATAAAGTTTTTGCAAAGTTATCCCGCGCCTTCTTACATTATACCGGGTGGGCGGAATGCTGACCCTCATGTTCTGGAGATGGTGGTCCCGTTGGCGAAACGAAAATCTAAACAAGAGCTTGAAGATAAAAAATTTAAGCCCGAATCAACCAATAAATATAAGACCAGGGCAAAGATCCATCTTCGTCTGGAATTGAGTGCGACAAATGCTAAAACCAGTGAGGTGGTGAACCTGATATTGCCAAATACTTTCCCCTATCAGGCGCCCTTGGTGGACCCAAATACATATTCTCCTGGACCCAGTGTTGACGTGAAACAAATTACTAATATTAAAACGTCTTCAGGCGATAAGAACAATAAGAGTGAAGAAAAATCAAACGGAACCCAGGCTCTATTCCAAGATTCCGCTTTAATGATAAACATTGGAGATAAGAACTAGTGCTCGCTACAAAACCTGCTTTTCAGAAAGAAATTTTAAGGCAGACGGGGCTGGAGATAGAAGCCATTCTGTCTCCAATTTCTCCAGACCAGCCTTCAGGTAGCTATCTCCGCTATCAGAAGGAGTATGAAGAAATCGAGGAGTGTCGCCGACGCGATGACCCCAATTTACCCCAGGGCGTATGGATCCATGAATTAAAAAAAGCCGATTGGGCAAGGGTGAGCAGTTTATGTCTGGAATGCCTGACCGATAAAAGCAAAGATATACAATTGGGGGTCTGGTTGCTGGAGTCCTTAATCTATCAGCACGGTTTTCCCGGACTCACCAGCGGCTGTATTATTCTGGAACAGCTTTGTGAACAATTTTGGGAATCCATTTATCCTCCAATTCAAAATGATGACTTGGAATACAGAACCAATCCCATTCAATGGGCAAATGACAATCTTTTACCCGCATTAAACCTTATTCCAATCACCCTCTCACCCAAGGAACATAAAGATTTGAATTGGGCCGATTGGGAAAGAGCCCTGCTGATAGAGCGCGCCGAGAATGGTGCCAAGTCTTCAAATGGAAACGGGTATTCCAATGATATTGTCCTGCTGAAAGATTTTCATTCCTTCATAGAGACCACTCCCACCGCTTTTTATAAGAATTTATACCGGCAGTTACTGGACGCCGCAGAAGCTGTGGATGCTTTCAGTTATTGTCTGGATGAAACATGTGGTGATGCCGCACCGAGTTTCAGAAAAATACTATCTCTTTTGGAAGAACTACAAACCTTTACGGGAAATATTTTGCAGGAACGAGGTGTTCCCCGTTCTTTCGCAGAGCAGGAAGGCGGTTCAGATAATGAAGACAGCACCGGTTCAGGAGGAGGTTCCGGCAATATTCCCGATATCCCCGGAGAGTTTGGCGGCGGAGGCGGTGGAACCGATGATGGCAGTTTTCCAGATTTCGCCCCCGGCCCTGAAGGCCCCATCCAAAACCGGCAGCAGGCCTATGCGCAACTTCAGCAAGCTGCCGAATATATTATGCGAATAGAACCGCACAGCCCGGTTCCCTACCTCATTACGTTAGCGATCAACTGGGGCAAGATGTCGACTGCCGAACTTTATCGAGAGCTGTTTATGAAAGGGCAGGGCCAGTTGAGCATCTTCGAAATATTAGGCATCAAACCCGAAGACAATTCGAACGAACCCCCCTTTAGCTAGCGAGCCTCCCACACCTCCGAGATATTTTGTCCCAAGGTCTTTCGAAGAACTTCGCATGTGGTGGTCCCACTCATTTTCTAGGTCGTTTGCGTCCTTTTCTGGGTGTTACTACATGTTTTGATTTTAGTTCGGCATGGCCACTATTGACCAAAGAAGCTGATGGGCGAACTTGTTTCCTGGCATGCTTTGTTGGCCTTGGTTTATGCTCCAAATCGCCACTATTGATGTGAGACGCCGGTGGATCAACTCGTTTCCTGGTATTTTTGGGCTTTGGCATTAATGTATGTTTTAAGTCCACGCTACCACCGGAATCGTAGCCTGATGATGAATGACCGGAGTCAGAATTGTAGCCTGAGGATGAGTGACCGGAGTCGGAATGGTGATCATCGCTCATTTCGTCATCGCTATGGCCTAACAATATTTTATTCATCCTCTTTGCGCCCTCTTTTCCCAGCAAACGCTCACCACCTGCGCCAGGCATCTGCAGGTCAGTAAAAGCTGATGTGATATTATCATCCCTGTCCTTACCCTTACCCTTTGGCATAGGCATAGTGCGAAGCAAATCACTATATGTATAGGGTTCAACTGTAGATATTCCTTTGGGTTTCTGAGTTTTATCAGCATCTTTTTCAAGAATCTTGCCCCCTTTACCAAGAGCAGGTCCTTCTCTCATCTGTCTTTTAATTGAGCCGTATAGCAACTGAGATTCGTCTTTATCGATATCCCCTCTTTCTCCGTCCATCAGGTGGTCGACAACCTTGTTCCAGTCATCTCCATCTTTCCTGTATATTTTGTAGCGCGTGTATTTCAGTCGTCCGTGGAGATCACTGTCTTGATCGTGGACATAACCGGTGATTTTCAGGCGATATTTTTCAGCCTGCTTGCCTTTCATATCATCCTCACCGCTCTTTTTACTCACAACATGCCGGTGAGCAGTTTCGACGGCCAATTGTTCAGTATTTTGATGATAGCTGGCCACAAATGCATTGACCATATCATAGGATCCATAATTCCCGGTTGCGAGGGCATGAGAAATTTCCACATAATGCCCAGCTGTGGCGGGCGAAACACCTGCCTTTTTAAGGTCTTCTGTCAGTTTGTCTTTAGCAGGATTGATTAAATCACCTTTCCAGCTGTCTCTTTTAAGCCCCTCTTTGTAATGCGGTACGATGCCCGTTGCTGTTTTATCGTCTTTTCTTCCTTTAACATGGCTGCGAACCAGTCCATCCTTCCATCCCTTGGATTGGTCGATGTTAAATTTTAAATTCAAATCGTGGGGAGATCCTTTCTTGAAATAGTCTTCTCCCGGTATGTTGGCCCGGGTGTACACCTGACCATTCTTCGTGTCGGTGTAAGTCACGTAGCCATGAGATTCGCCCTTAGTGCCTGTTTTTATTGCTTCTATTTGTTCGGGGCTGAAACTGTCTTTTGGCGCAACGGAGCGGCCTTTATAACCACCAGGATTACCTCCTCCTTTTGTTTCTGTTGGCTCGCTGGCTTTTGTTTCCGAAATTTTCGTCACTGCAGTGGTAGAAGCTCGTGCTCTGCCAGGGAGAATAAGGCTCTCGTCAATTTCAGCTCTTCCTTTCTTTTTTGTTGTCTGCTGAATGACATTGGATCGGGGGGATTGTGCAAACGCCGTACCGGGAAATTTGGCCTGAATAGAAAGCTGTCCTCTATTGCCTGTTTGCGCTGGACTTGCTTGTGCAGACCGTGCCCGTTGACTTTCCCGGTCAGGTATCTGTGGTGATTGTACCCTTGCCTTGGCTTGGATGATGGGAGGCATTTTGGCCTGCCCATAAACCCGGTGCCTCGCAACCGCCTGCGCTCTTTGTTGCGTGCTGGTGTTAGTCGGCAATGCATGTTGAGTGGCCGGTTTGGCCTGCACCGTCCTGCCGCTGTTGGAGACAAAAAACTTCTGGCTGTGGTTTACCGCCTGCGCTTTTTGTTGTGTGCTGGTCTTTGTCGGCATCGTATGTTGTGTGGCCGGTTTGGCCTGTACCGTCCTGCCGCTGTTGGAGACAAAAAACTTCTGGCTGTGGTTTACCGCCTGCGCTCTTTGTTGTGTGCTGGTGTTAGTCGGCATTGCATGTTGTGTGGCTGGTTTGGCCTGCACCGTCCTGCCGCTGTTGGAGACGGAAAACTTCTGGCTGCGGTTCACCGCCTGGGCTCTTTGAGCTGTGCCATTGTTTTGTGGCATTGCAAATTGCCGCGCTGGTTTGGCTTGCGCTACTGCGGTGGGGGCTCGGTGAACACCCGAAGGGTGAGCGCGGTGCACACCAAGGGGGTGGGCAGTGGCAACCGGGCCACGGTTTCCGCCCAGTCCTCCTGCTCTTGCAGGTTGCGGGTTGGCTAAATGGACCCCTCTATAATAATGTTTTTTGTTTCCCGCCATGAACTGCTCTTAGTCTCTAAAATGGGCACAGCTTCACTGTTCAATATGTCTATCCTTTATTGGTTCTGTTCGGCAGGAAATGGTGAGACTTTAAGGTGAAGTCGGAGGAAAATTCTGGGCTCCAATTGCTCAGTATATAAAGGTTTTCCCTTATGGAAAGATGCCTTCAGTAGAACTTTATCGGGAACAATTTTTATTTTTTGTTGTTCACTTGGAAGACCTATTTTTGGATCTGGATCGAAGAGTGATTTTTCTCCTTGGAGTTACTGTTCTTTGCGGAGGCTTTGCCTTTTTAGATGAAGAGCCTGTCCTTTGTTTCTTTGCCCTCTTGCTTTCATCGTGCTGCTGGCCTCCCGTCAATAACTCATGAATATGTTGTTTGGCAGGAAGTCCTGTTAATTTTTTTCCTTTCTGTAGTTTTACGTCGGTGAAAGCCGCTGTAGTCTCATGATGCCCAGACTTTCTTCTTTTTTTGCTTTGACTTTGCATCAACTCTGGCTTGGGGGGAGAAGGTTCTTTCCCAATCCCCTTAGGTTTCAGGGCGCCGCCTGATATTAGCTTTCCTTCCTTCCCAAGGGCGGGTCCTGATTTTATCTGGCTTTGAATGGATTCGTATAAATGCTTGGCTTCAGTTTTATCGATGTCGCCTCTTTGTCCATCCATCAGGTGGTCGACTACCTTGTGCCATTTTCCGCTTTTTTCATCTTTTCTGTATATTTTGAAGCGCTGGTATTTCAGTCTGCCGGGGTTTTCGTTTTCTTCACCATGTACATATCCGGTTATATTCAGGCGAAGGTTGTCCCGCCGTTTTCCGTGTTCATCATCTTTGCCTGCCACGTGGTCCCGGAAGGCATTCTCAATGGCTAGCTGCTCGGTGTTCTGGTGCCCGCTGGCCGCAAACGCGTTGATCTCTTCCTCAGATCCAAGATTCGCATGTCCCAAAGCATGAGAAGCCTCGGCATGGTGGCTTAGCCCTCCGACTGAGCTGACACCGTCGTCCTTAAGTTCCCTGCCAAGTTTCTGGGTTGCGCTTCGAAGGTATTCGGGCCAGTCATCCCTTTTAATTCCCGATATATAATGAGGGGTGATCCCGGACACTTTACCTTCGTCATCGCGTGTTCCTTTAACGTGGACTCGGACCAGTCCTTTTTTCCAACCCTTTGGCCGACTGACGTCACTGACCAAATGCAAGTCTTTTGGCGTCCCCTCCTTGTAATAGTTCACATCGGGAATATTGGCCCGGGTGTATTTTTTCCCGCCATGAGTGATTACCTGGTAGCCTTGTTCTGTACTGGTTCCGGGTTTCTTCCCCATCAAGTCTGCATCTGTCAAAACATTTTTAGGTGCAACGGAGCGGCTGATATGGAAAGGGCCGGTGGGGCGAGGAGGTCTGTCCTCTGCCGCTTTTTTTCTGTCAGCATGTATTCTCCTGATTGCCTTGGTTGCCTTTCGAACTGGCCTGCCCGAGGAAGCGGGTTTTTTAGTTTCAGGGGGAGTAGGCTTTACAGTTTCAATGTCCATTTTGGTCGAGAACTGAACGACCAGTTGTCTTGGTTGGCAGTAGGGGTTGGGCACCATTGAGGTTCTATTTCCGCTTAGAGCCTTTTCACTCTGTTGCAAAAAAGGATTAAAGGGCATCGAAGGTTGCGGTGACATTTTCGCCTGGATGGTTGGACGACCCGTTGCCATGCTTGGGTTTACTGTAGCGGCTTGGGCACGCTGGGCGAACCGGTTTGCAAGCGGTGGGGTTGAGGGCGTCATCTTAGCTTGAACAGGTTTCCTGCCGGGTTGAGCTTGTGCTGGCGTGGAAAAATTTCTACTCCGGTTCACGACCTGTGCTCTTTGTTGCATGACATTGTTATTTGGCAACGAAGGTTGTGGTGCCATCTTTGCTTGAATCGGTGGTCGGCCTGTTGCCGGAATTGCAGTCGCGGATTTTCGGTGTTGATGAATCGCTCTTTGTTGCATGGCGCTGTTAACCGGCATGGAATAATGCGGGGCCTGTTTGGCCTGGATGATAGGAGGGCTCAAGTGGGATTGCGTTGTTGTCGATGGGTGTCTTTGTCCCCGGGCTGCTTGTGCCCGTTGCGCCGCCCTGTTTGGTAGAAAAAATTTATTCAGTGCCATCTGCGTGCCTTCTGGTCTGTCAAGTTGGTTTTTTTCATTTCAAAATAGTTGGTATTTGAAATTTCATAGCTCTAATATTTAGAGGATTGGGTTCTTCATACTTTGGTTCTTGGCGTCCTTCTTTTTGGCTTGCTTCTGTAGGTGATCTTACCGGTGGTCTTGGATTTATGTGAATAGCTGTGTTTAGTAAAAACAGGTTTTTTCCCGGGAGGCAGGGGTGTCGTATCTCCACGTTCCCTGATAACTTTCCATGGCGTAAAAGGAGTTTGTGCAAAAAAATCCGGGTGGACGCGGTCAAAATGACTTCGATGGCTTCCCCGGACCGGAGTTGGTGCTTTATAGCGGGGCTCTGAACTACCACTGGCGGAGGAACTCGTGCTGGACTCCAAGCCATGGTATCTGTCACGTTTGCGATTGTATTCTAAGTTATCGCTCCGCGGTCTTTTGTGCCTTGCGGTGTTCCACATTTGTCCAGCGGAGTGGCCGTGTTTATGCCCCAGAATAGTCTTCTTTTTGCCCGCAACAATAGCGCCGCCCTCTACCTTAAACTTCACGCCTGCTCCCGAATAATATTTTTTCTTTTGAGCATGAGTTGAGCCTGCGGGAGCCTTGGTAATAGCCGCAGCCTCAGTGAGAGGTATCATTTCTTTTGAATGCCAGGGGGGATTATCAAAGCCGGCGGCTGTTCTTTTCGATCTGGTTTTTCCGGAAGGAGCATCTTCCTCCTCATAAACGGTGCCTCGGGGGCTCATCGCGCGCTCGTACATAGGTTGAACCACGGCCTTGTTGAAATATCTGGGCGGTATCGTGACTGCGCCGGGTTGAGGGAAAGTTGTCGGAGCCCGATAACCCAGCATTTGTGGTTGCTCGACATGAGGAAAATGCCTGGGGTTCATTTTCGCCTGAACCGGAACCCTGCCGGGTTGAGTTTGTGCTGATGCAGAAAAATTGTGGCTCCGGTTGATGACTTGTGCTCTCTGATGCATGACATTGTTATTCGGCATCAAAGGTTGCGTTACCATTTTGCCTTGCACGGGGTTGGGCCGCTGTGCCGGAGAGATGGGAACGCCTCTCGGCAAAAAATAATTTGGTTTTATCCAGGTCATAAAACAGGTCTCTGCAAATTATACGTTTCTTTTTTCATGCGGTTCATGAATTGGTTTTTAATCGTTATTCATAAAAATGGAACATAGTGAGCCTTGGAAAACCTTGGGTCTTAAACTCTATTTCAATTTCTGCTTTTTCTTTGAAGATTTTCCGGCGCTTGGTCGTTTCACCACCTGTTTCTGGGGTTGCTTCCTTTTAAAAATATTGATAGCTTTAGCCCTGTATGTTACTGGAACTCCTTTATCCCCTCCCTCCGAATAGCTCCAATTAGTTTTCGTGATATCTATGTTAGTGGGATGCTTTTCTCCTACCTTCTTGAAAACTGAATATGAATAAAAAGGGGTTTTCTTTTTTATTTTATTAAATATTGGATCATCAGTGGAAAAATGAGTTCTATGACTCCCATAAGCCGGACTTGGGTGTTCATAACGTGCTTCTTTGGATCCACTAGCGGAGGACGCCTTTTTTTTCTCCAAGCCATGGAATCTTTCAATATTTGTATTGTATTTATAATTTTCAGCCTTGGAAAATTGATGTTGTTTAGCGTTCCACATGTCTCCGGCAGAGTCACCGTGTTTGTGCCCCAGGATAGTTTCAGACCTTTTTGTGCGGACCTTATTCCCGTCTTTATCTTCTGCAAAAACCATAGCCGTTTTCATCAATTTTTTCTTGGCGATTAGATTTTTTGCTGAATTGACTTTATTCTTTAAATCCTTGTCTACTAATGCTTTTGTTGTTAAAGGCATTAGTGCCCCAGAGTGCCACGAGGAATTTTTAAATCCTGCATAGTTTCTTTTTTTTTGCCTGATGGTTTAGGCCCTCGCTTATAAAGAGTGCCTCTTGGAGTTGAGACATGCTCGGGGGGTGGAAGGGGGTGTTTATTGCCAATGCTAGTTTTGGGTATATTGAGTTTGAGTAAAGGTGGAGGGGGCCGCTGAATGTCCGTGTTTTTACGAAGCATGGGTTGCACGATTGTCTGCCCACTTCTTAGGTTATTGACCTCGCT
>JAJDBH010000159.1 GCA_029261455.1 Nitrospinaceae bacterium | reverse complement strand
GGGCAATTGTTACTTTCTGGGCTGGGGCAGGTGCATTTTGATGTAACGCTGGAAAGGTTGAAGCGACGTTTTGGTGTGGAGGTGGTTGTAAAAGCTCCCAAGGTTCCTTATCGTGAAGCGATTAAGGGTTCGACAAAAGTGCAGGGGAGATATAAAAAACAAACGGGAGGAAAGGGTCAGTTTGGAGACACTTGGATAGAAATATCTCCCTTGAATAGGGGACAAGGTTATATATTTGAGGATAAAATAGTTGGGGGTGCTATCCCAAAGACTTATATTCCCGCTGTTGATAAAGGCATTCAGGAGGCAATGGCGGGTGGTATTATTGCACATTGTCCCATGGTTGACGTAAAGGTGAGTCTCATTGACGGGTCTTACCATAACGTGGACTCATCGGAAATGGCGTTCAAGATTGCCGGATCACTTGGGTTCAAAAAAGGAGTTATGGATTGTAAACCGATTCTTCTTGAACCTGTCATGAATATGGAAATCGTAGTGCCGAGTGATCATGTTGGAGATATAATGGGAGACCTCAATTCGAAACGAGGTAAGATTCAGGGGATTGATCCGGGAGATGATACTCAGACGATTCGTGCATATGCGCCAATGGCAGAAGTCTTGAATTATGCTGCTGACCTGACCTCTATGACGGGAGGGCAGGGTATGTTCATTATGGAGTATGATCACTATGAAGAAGTTCCTGAACATTTGACTCAGAAAATTATTGATGAAGCCAACCGGGTTCACGAGGAAAAGTAAACATAATGACCGAAGCTATTAAAAAAGAGCATCTTTTTCTGAGGAAACAGTTTTGAATAAAGCCGATTTAAACGGAACCCTAGTGAAGGCGGATATTATTGATCAGGTATATGAAAAAGTTGGATTCACGCGCCAGGAAGCCGCTCAGGCCGTGGAGATTTTATTTGATGAAATTAAATCTGAACTGGCAAATGGCAATAATGTCCGAATTTCTCGGTTCGCCAGTTTTATTTTGCGGGAGAAAAGGGCTCGTAATGCACGTAATCCCAAAACTGGAGAAACGATTCGTATTCGTCCCCGAACCGTATTGACTTTTAAGCCCAGTAAGCAGTTGCTGGACTCAACCAACCAATCTTCTTCTAATGACAACTCTGATTCCTGATAAATTATTTTTTAAAATTGGTGAAGTTGCTGACCTGGCTAGCGTTGAGCAACATGTTTTGCGCTATTGGGAAGATGAAATAGATGCGCTGAAACCGACTAAAAATAAATCGGGGCAAAGATTATACCAGAAAAAGGATGTCGAGTTGGTTCTGGAAATCAAACGTCTTCTTTATGAAGAAAAATTCACCATTGCGGGTGCTAAAAGTAAACTCAAGAGATTTAAAAAGAAAGGCACTCAGCTCGATTTTGCCTATGATCGAGAGTCCTTTCTTGAATGGAAGCGGGAAATGAAAGATGAATTGGAGTCTATTTTAAAAACTCTTGAGAACCCTAAAGACTGAAAAGCCAATTCTCAGTTGTGGACCAATAAAAAAACCTCCCGGTTAAAACCAGGAGGTTTTTTATTGAAGGCTATTATTTTTAGGAAAACGCTTTTTTTGCGACATCTAACAAGGCGTCAACAGTTCTGCATCCTAATAGCTCAGCATCTTCTCGACCTACCTGCTCACCGCTAGCATCTACTGCAATGACGGAGCGTTGCAGATAACGGCTTTTCACACCTTCGAGGGTCAACTTGTTGGCATTTCCAAATTCCTGACTCACATCCTGAAACAGGTTGGGCAGACCTCTTCCTGCGTTGCTGAGAATGTCAGTTCCTACGACAACAATGACTTCATCAACGCCTGCGGCTTTGAATTTATCTTGATTGTCTTTAACGAGATCAAATTCTTTGTTGCAGAAACCGCCAGCACCCGGAAGGGTGATAATGAGTCTCTTCCCCTTAAAGTCGTCGATCGACAGTTCCTGTTCTAATGGAGTGGAAGCGGCTTTCTCTACCGACCATTCCGGGTTTAACCTGATTAATTTTGCATTGTTGCCTGGCAGTGTTGCCATAGAAAAACCTCCTTAATTTTGGTTGTTAAGAGACATCCATAAGATGTCTGAGCGTGTGGAAAGATGCAAAAATTGTGCAAATAAATTTTTATCAACTCATTTAGCCTAAGATATTGACTTTATACGTATGTTATGAGTATAGCGAAATAAAAATTATTCTGTTAACCTAAAGGTATTGATCAAACTGGAGCTTTATAAGTCTATGGGTAAATCGATGGCAATAGGTTGGGTTTTGGTTCTTAATCTTCTGTGTGCTGATGTTTCGTGGGGGCAGGAGGCCAAGAGGCCATTTTATGAATACCCGGGAAATTATCTTCAACAGGTCAACCAATTGAAGGAAGATTTTAAGACTCAATTTGGTTATGAGTTGTTGGACTTGGAGTTGCTTTGGAAACCTGATGAAATCAAAGAACTCACCTTGGCGTTTGCCAAATTGCCGGAAACGTTTTTGCATATCCAGGGTGTTAAGGGGTTCTACCATTTGAGTAAGTTGCGAGCCGCTCCGGAAGGGATGCCGGTGGACAATATTCCCGCTGCCACGTTCCCCAGTTTTCAAACTGTATATCGGAATTCTAATTTATCTTACCACGTCGAGGTGGATGATCAGGAGCCTCGGATAGAGTTTTTTAATGCTTTATTTTATGAGGACAGGGAAAAGTTTCAGAACATTGTCCAGCATGAGATGGCGCATGTTTTTGATACCTTTCATGGGTACCTTTCTTTTTCCAAAGAGTGGCTTAAAATCTCTAAATTCAAATTGATTCACCTCCCTGCTCTAGATGGTCGACCGGGAGATGATTATTTGTTCACAGCGATTAATGACCCTGATGTTGGTCATTACGCTCCGGTTTCTACCCGCCAGCTTTCTACATATTCAAGGCAGAACCCGCAAGAAGACTTTGCCAATTCAGCTTCTGCATATATTAATTATCCTTATTTTCGCTATAGCCACCCAGGGCGTTATCAGTTTTTGAAGGACAAGGTGTTTGGTGGAAAGGAATATTTCCCCGAAACCGTAATGAGTTATCAGGAAAAAGTGGTTGCCGACATTGAAACAGCACTAAGCGGAAGGAATTGGGAAGACGTGATAAGTATCGCTCAAGAAGTGGGGCGGGATTTTTCCCCCGAAGTCGAATCAGAATTGATCGCACGACTGGAGAAAAACCTGGAAGCTTCTCCCGACTCTGTGCGGGATGCCAAGTTAGGTACGGCGACTTGTTATTTGTATAGTACAAAAGCATTAGATATTCGCAGGAATTTGATCCGAAAAAAAAGAGTACCTTTGCAAACGCTTTTGGAAGTACCACGTTGCGGTCTCATGTCCCGGCGTTCTTTTGAAAGAGACTTTGCTCTATGGTCTATGAGGAGTATCTATTACCTCAAGAATAAAGGGCGAAATCAACTCCAGTTCCTCGACCCGGTTTTACCTCTGGCCGGAGCGAGGGGTTTTGAAACCCGTTATGTATGGCGGGTATTTTATGAAGGAAGTAATGTCCATATGGCGGAAGGCTCTTACCTCGTGGAAGGGGTGAGGCCTGGATCAATAAAAATCGATCTCGAAAAAACCGTTGTGGGAATTTTGAACCTGCCAACGGGGAAACCTCTTGTTTTGGAGTTGGGAGCTCAGCGGGTGCACCCTCGGGAATTCAAAAGGTTGAACAGCAAGCCAGCAAAAATCAGGTTTGTCATTCAGCCGGGTTTTAATTATGAAGCCCGTCGTAACCCGGAAATTAAAGTCATATACCCTGAGCGGCCTGAGTTTGAAAAGTTAAACTAATTCTACTAGATAGGCCTGACCATGCGGTAGGCCATATTGAGATGGGCGTATTTTGAGGGCCATACTTTCATTCCGTCTTCATACTGCACAACCAGAGCCGAGGAGTCCCGCTCTTCCAAGGTCCAGGTAGTTCCTGCGCTCCCGGGCTCAAAGATGGAGTGCAGGTAGATTTCATCACCATACTTGTCTGTATTCTTGTAGCTCAGGTCAAATAATGACCATGCTTCCTCTTCATTCGGGTAACGCCAGTCATCGCAACCTGCGAGCCTTTCCATATTGGTGATTTCCACATAATCCTGGCCTTTAAACCAGTTGAGCCATTTTTTAGTGTCTTGAAAGGAATCAGTTTTTCTCCACATCACTTTCATTTGGTTATCAGTGATGGTGCCATTCCCGTTATCCAAAAATCGATCATTCGCCATAAGTTTTTTAGTCCAACCTTTGCAGGCCGGGCTCCTGAAATTAAATAATAGAAGGTTCCTGATTATGAGGACTTCCTGCCATGTGCTCAGTATGCATCACTGTGGTCACCAACCCTGTCCTTTTATTCCGTAAGTGCGACTTCCTGTAGAACCTTTTTTCAAATAGCTTTGTAGGTCGTCCTCTTGTTCCGGCAATGGGTCTGAAGCCTCCAATTGGTTCTTGATAGCGTCAATAATAAATTGGTTTAATCCCTGCTCATCATCTTTAAAGCGCTGTTCAAGAAGCTGATAAAGATCAGGGTCGATACTAAAAGTTACTTTTTTTGACATGAAAATTTCCGCAAAAGTTTCAGTGTAAGTACATTTTAGAACAAAAAGTGATGGAAAGAAAGTAACGGATCTAGATTAGGATGAGGTAATGTGGTGCGAGCTTCGAGGAGAAGGGTTATCTGTTTTCAGGACAAGGGGCGAATAAGGCAAATCTATGACAAAAACCGTTCCCTTGGGATGGTTATCCTTGGCTTGAATAGAACCGTTGTGATCGATAATAATTCTATTAACAATAGCTAAGCCTAAACCCGTCCCGCGTTTTTTTGTAGTGAAATGAGGGAGAAACAGTTTGTCCCGATCAGCAGGGCTAATACCTGACCCATCATCTGAAAACTCAATACGAACCAATTTTTCTTTTTGCAGAACCCGCGTACTTATTTGTATGGTTCCTCCATCATCAATGGCATCGGTGGCATTTTCAAACAGGTTGATGAATACCCGACGAATCTGTTCCGGATCAATATGGACAGCCCCAAGGTTTGGGTCAAAACTCTTTTTTATCTTTAAATGCTTATCGTGCTCTGAATATGAAATCAGAATGTCATCAATGATTTTGTGCAGAGCCGTAGGTCTGGGATTAGGAGTCGGCATTCTTGAAAACCGCAGAAACTCATTAAGTAGTTCCTTCATTCCCTCGACTTCTTGAGTGATGATGTTAATGCTTTCATCAAAGACCCTGGCAAAGTCTTCCTTGTTTTCGTGATATTTTTTCTTCAACCTTTGAGTGTTGAGTTGAATGGGAGTAAGAGGATTCTTGATTTCGTGGGCAATTCCCTGAGCAACTTCCTTCCATGCAGCAATTTTCTGAGTTTTTATCAGATGGGTCAGGTCTTCGAAGACGATGACCAGACCTCGATATTTGTGAGAGGCTCCTCGAAGTACCTGAATATTAACCAGCAGGGTGAGGTTGTTTTCGCCCACCCGCAAATCAATTTGTTCCTCCATAGATTCCCTATTCTGTGTGAACATGCGTTGGATGAGTTTTCTTATAGACTGATGATAGGAAAAATCTAAAGCATCGCGGTAGGAGGAGCCAAAAATATTTTTACTTTTAAGGTTGAGAATTCTTTCGGCCG
>JAJDBH010000158.1 GCA_029261455.1 Nitrospinaceae bacterium | reverse complement strand
CGGGAGACTTGCACTGTTGAAATAAAGCAGTTGCCCATCTCTGGAAATACGCAGAACAGGGTGAGGGTTTCCGTCGGATAGCCGGCGGAACCATTTAGTTTCTGTGTTTTTTTCGAGAATTTTCTCAGTGGACACGTTCATGGTGCTCTCCAGTAAGAAATGATCCCCGTCAAATTGTTGGTAGGAACAATTCACCGCCGTAAGGAAATTTTCCAACTCGGGATGAATGTTTTCCAGTCCGTCCAGATGTTTTTTGACTTGATGAATGAGTAGCTTATGTTTCATTTTAATAATTTTAATATTCTAATAGTTGTTAGGACTAAAATTTTTTTTCAGAGTCCGTACTGCGGGTAATTTTTATTCCGAAACCGATATCTTTGCTAGGCTTTAATAACACCCTCAGGGGAGACAGTGTTTTTGTCAGTATTTCCAGTACAGAAATATATCAGTTTTGGGGGGGATTTAAAAGCTACATTTATATGCCGTTTCTCTTTTATATTGTTTGCAAAATATAGAGTGTTTTTTCAATATGTTTTGGTCTTGAAGCTGCGTGTTGGCAACTCAAAAAATATTTTAAATTGAGAGTTTTAACGGCGATTTTTTTTATAAGGTTTGTGGTTTTTTGGAATCATGATTTCTCTTTGACAGGTTTTTGCAATTGTGCTAAAAATCCTGATGCCGGAAAAGGCGCGGGTACTTAACTTTAAAGGAGTTTTATGGAAGTCAGGATAAGTCGAGATGTCCTTTTGAACGGGGTGCATAAAGTTCAGGGAATCGTTGAACCAAAAGGGGCAATGCCTATTCTTTCTCATCTGCATTTTTCTGCTGATAAAGACAGCATATGCATTCGTGCTACAGATTTGGAAATTGGGACTCTGGGCCATTATCCGGCGAATGTGAGTGCGCCCGGTGCTGTGACGCTCAATGCTAGAAAACTTTTTGACATCATCCGGGAACTTCCCGACGAAGAAATTTATTTAAAAAAGGAAGAAAACAACTGGCTCACTTTAAAGTGTGGAAAGTCTAAATTCCGTTTGCCTGGTCTACCTCCTGAAGATTTTCCTCCTTTGCCTGAATACAGTGAAAAACCGCTGTTGGAATTTGACTGCAAAATTTTGAAAGAAATGATTCGCAAAACCTTTTTCTCGGTTTCTCCTGATGAGACCCGGCAGGCGCTGAACGGCTTATTGCTGGAAGTGGAAGGAGACAACGCAAGTCTGGTAGGAACGGATGGACATAGGTTGGCGATGATTTCCCGGCCGGTCAAATCAAACGCTGAAAAAGGGGAAGTCTTGAGCTTTCTTTTACCCAAGAAAGCGTTGTCTGAGTTGTTGAAATTGATGGAAGACGGAGAGGCAACATTCGGATTTTCTTCCCAGGATAACCACTTGGCTTTCATTTGTGGTAAGCAGGTGATTGTGTCCCGCAAAATCGACGGAAAATTTCCTAATTATCGACAAGTAATTCCTTCAGATAATCAGTTGAAAGCCAAAGCCGAAAGAAATGGGCTGACTCATGCCTTGAAACGTGTGGCTCTATTGGCAGATGAGAAATCAAAAATGGTTCGATTTGAAATTCAGAAGGGCAACTTGAGTCTGATTTCAGATAATACGGATCTAGGTGCTGCCCATGAAGAAATGCCTATTGAGTATGAGGGTGAAGAGGTCTCTATCGGGCTTAATGCGAAATATGTTTTGGATATTCTCAATGTAATTGAGGGCGATTCGGTGACGCTCAACCTGAAAGATCAAAACCACTCCTGCCTATTTACTGTTGGAGATGACGACCAGTATAAGAGTATCGTCATGCCAATGCGTCTCTAAGCTATTTGGTCAAAGGTCGAAAAACTGATCGAGCTTTTTATCGCTCCTTGGTGTTTTCCCCGTTACGTCTTCCCAGATTTCCTTGGTCTCCATACAAAGATAAATATTCAATTCTTCTGAGCGGGACATAAGATAACCGCGAATGGTTTCGTAAGCCTGATTTCTCAAGGGGCGAAGGTAGCGGAACTTGCCATCTTTGCTGGGCAAATGCTCGCTGGTGAACAAACGAGTTTCTGGATGACGATCTTTGATGATAGATTTTAAAGCCGGGCGATATCGAAAGCTTCCCAAACTCACCCACTCCACTTTATCGATAGGTAGGGTATCGCATACGGTATCGACCAGTTGCCGATAGGCTTCCTCCCAACCCGGTATCAAAATGATCGGATCAAAGTGAAAACCAATGCGGTAACCTTTATCCAGACATGCCCTTGCAGCCTCAAGCCGTTGAGTTAATCCGGGTGTTCCCTTTTCTTCTTGATCAATGATGGTTTGTGGATTCAACGACCAGGATACAATAATATTTGTGGGGTCAGGGTGGTTCAATAGATTTGCGATCTGGTCTGACTTGGTTTTTAACTCCAGTACTGCATTTGTCTGTTGATTGAAAAATGGCAGCAGAGTGGCGGTGTATGGGACGATGGTGTCAAGAGCAAGGCTGTCGGTTAATTCACCTGTTCCAACCCGAAAGTTTCGATCAGGGTATTGTTTGAACACTTCTTTTAATTCACTAAGCAGATCCTCAACATTCACATAGGCTACCTGCATGGGGTTGTTTCTTAAAAAATCCTGCAAGAAACAATAAGAACAATCGTAGATGCAGTTTTTAGATAAGTTCACTACATAGTAATTGCAACACACCATACCAGGACTTATTCCCGGGCATTTTTTCAGAAAAGAGCCCTTAAACCGGGATAAGGCTAAACTTTTTTTCCCTTTCCCAAACACATCGTATTGAGAAGATTTCATCTGCTCGGTGAGGGTGGAGATATCCTGAAACTCCTGCTGAGGAACTCCAGAGAGTCTGGAAATAACTTCTTGAGCAAGAGGGTACTCGCTCACCCCTTCCTCCAAGAACAGAATGTCGGGCTGATATTCCGCTAGGGTTTGGCTGGAACCTATTGTATTTATTGGCATTATTTTGTATAGTGGGGTGAGCTTCGAATTTGCCTTGGTTATTTATGTGGGTCTTTTTCCCTTGTTGATTCTCTCATGCTGTTCTTATTTTGAATAATCACTCTATCATTTAACTGAAGGAAAGAAAATGGACATTCCCACCTCCTCGCTTCATAACCAGCACATCCAAAAGAAAAATCACTTTCGCTTAGGATTTGGTTTTCTTTTTATTGCCTCGGTGGGGCTAAATATTTTTCTACTCTTTTTTGATCAGGAAAATAATGGTGCAGTTGCATCTTTACCGCAGGATGCAGGGATGATATCCCAGATATCTATCGAACCGTCCGAATTGTTACCTGAGGTACCGACCAAGGAAGTTCCTCAACTTGCTCCTGTTATCAAGCCCGTGTCTTATACAGTTCCATCGGAGAAGACTCTTGAGGGCAAAGCCATTCACACTTTGAGCTTTAAAGTTAAAAGTTCACTGAACTATACCGTATGTAAAATATTAACGCGCGAAAACGGATGTGCTGCACTATCTGCACACCTCGGGCGTCTCATGGCATGGTTCATGGACATCAAAAAAAGCATGAGAAATGGCGATTCCTTGAATGTGGTGTATCAGCAACTGGAGGGGCCCGAACAGTTTAAAATTCTCAAGCTTTCTTATAAGAGCCAATTTTTTGGTAAAACATTTGAAGCGTATTACTTTGATGAGTTTGACCAAGGCAATGGAGGATATTTTGATAGTGATGGAAACGAGATTGCCAAGCGCATAGTTGAAGCTCAGAGTCCCATACGCCACTATAAGGAAATCACTTCCCTGCCTGGTGATTTTCGCAAAAAGGCAGGAGGTCATTCAGGGACAGATTTTAAAGCTGAAGTTGGGACTCCAATATACTCAGGGTTTGCCGGCAAGGTCCTGCGCGCAAACTGGAATGTGCGAGCCAATGGTTATTGTGTTGAAATAGACCATCCAAAATTGGGAATAAAAACTCTCTACCTTCATTTGAGTCGAGTCAAAGTGAAACGGGGCCAGACCATCAAGGCGGGTCAGCAGATAGCTGAATCGGGAAACACAGGGCGAACATTTGCACCTCATCTGCACTATGAGATACAGAATCGGAAAAATAAGAAAGCTATCTATAATCCCTTCACCTCCAAGTACCATAAAAGTTATACTAGGAATATCCCCCCACAACACCAGCAGGCTTTTCAAAAAACTGTTAACCTCTTTAACTCTATGATAAAGGAAAGCTGATTTCTTACCGGAACTTGAGTTAGGGTGAGAAAACTGAATTATGTTTAGAGTGCGGTATATGTTTTTTGAGGCTCCCTGTGAAAAAAAAGCGAAAGCGAGGCAAAGGTAAAAAGCTCATCCGCATTCGTGTCTGGAAAATTGCTTTTGACCTTGTGCTGTTCTTTGCTGTTCTCACAATAGCTCCTGTTTTGCTATACAAGTTTGTGAATCCACCCACAACACCTTTGATGTGGATTCGCTGGGTGGAAAGCGATACGCCGAAAAACCTTCCTCTGCATCTAAATGCTTGGATTTCCATTGAGCAGGTGTCACCGAATATTAGCAAGGCGGTTTTAGCCGCTGAGGATCAAAAATTTTTTGATCATAATGGGTTTGACTGGCTGGCTATTGAGCATGCGATCCAGACAAACCTTACGACAGACCGGAAAGTGGGGGCTAGCACCATATCCATGCAAACTGCACGAAATGTGTTCTTGTGGCAAAACCGAACCTGGTTTCGAAAGTTACTGGAAACTTATTTTACGGTATTGATCGAATTTTTTTGGAGCAAGCAGAGGATTCTAGAAATTTATTTGAATGTGATTGAATGGGGAGATGGTGTTTTTGGTTGCGAGAAGGCGGCGCAGAGATATTTCAAACATTCATCTAGATTTCTTTCGCCAGTTGAATCTGCATGGATGGCGGCAGTTTTGCCCAGCCCCAGACGATGGGCAATTAGACCCACCCCAGAACATGTGCAGTCCAGACAAGTCAAGATATTGGATGCTTTGTCGCATATGAAAATTATCAAATAATAAATTTTCAATAATCAGTAAGTTTATAAACCAGTGATTCTCTCCTCGTGAAAAGTAAGGAGGCATAACGTTGAATGTAAGGGGAAGTCGGTAATGATTAAAATCCAGATATCCAAAACGTTGCAAGGCAAAATTCGTAAAGGCTATCCCTGGGTGTTTAATTATCAAATCCAAAACCAAATCATTGAAGCGGAACCAGAAAACCTGGGGGTGATTTACGATCACAATAACCGCTTTCTAGCGATGGGCTTGTGGGACCCTAGTGCAGATCTTTGCTTTAGAGTGTTGGGTCTGGGGAAACCGCAGAAAGTTAATGTCGACTTTTTTCTGAAACGTTTACAGGCAGCAAAGGTGATCAGAGAGAGGCTGGAGCATCAGGGGACAACGGGGTACAGGGTCATTAATGGTGAAAATGACGGGTTTCCTGGGCTTGTGCTGGATCGATATGCTGAGACCCTGGTTATAAAGTTGTATACCTCAAGTTGGTTTCCGTTTCTGAATGAACTCTGTGAATTGTTTCAAAAGGAATTAAGTAGCAAGCAAGTGGTTTTGCGATTGGCTCAGAACATTAGCAATTCACTTGAACCTGATTCGGCTTATCGCGATGGACAAGTTTTGTATGGGAGTGAGAATTCTAGTTGGGTAGAGTTTAAAGAAAATGGATTGAAGTTTCTAGCCGATGTTGTGAAAGGACAGAAAACCGGATTTTTTCTAGACCAGAGGGAGAATCGATTAAAAATTCTTGGAATGGTTAAGGGCCGATCGGTGCTGAATGTTTTCAGTTATTCAGGTGGGTTTTCAGTGTATGCAGTAGCTGGAGGTTGCAAGTCTGTGGTGGAGGTGGACAGTAATCCTTTTGCGTTAAAAACATCTTTGCGAAACCTGCAACTAAATTTTCCCGACAAATCATTTCCGTCTCCAAACTTCATGCAAGAAGAAGGGGATGCTTTTCAGATACTAGCCAAAATGAAATCTGAAAAACGTAGTTTTGATTTGGTGATATTAGATCCTCCTGCGTTTGCAAGAAACAAAAAACAAAAAGCTCAGGCTCTGGAGGCTTATGTCAGATTAGCTAAAGCCGGTGCGCAGGTAGCATCTAAAATGTTATTTGCGGCTTCTTGCACAAGACATGTGCAGGCAAATGAATTTTATGATGCAGTCTGTCTTGGGATTCGTTCTGCAGGAATAAAATATGAAGGGATTGCTAAAACGGGGCACGCTCAGGACCATCCAGCAACCTTTTCTGAGGCGTTTTACCTAAAATCCGCCTACTTCAATGTAGGGCGGCATGGCCATAAATAACAATGGGTTACTGGGGTTGGGCGGTGTTGGTTGGGCGCTGAAACGATATTGGGTTAATACGTTCGAAATTGAATTGAGAGTACTTCTACTACAATCAGCCTTAGCCGAAAAGAAAATCAAAAAATCTTGATTATCTTTTTTTGGCCTTAGCTTTTTTCTTAGCTACTTTTTTCTTAGCTACTTTTTTCTTAGCTACTTTTTTCTTAGC
>JAJDBH010000157.1 GCA_029261455.1 Nitrospinaceae bacterium | reverse complement strand
TCTGCCTTGTTATATGCTTCTAGCTGTTTATCTACGATTCTTGTAATGCTCGTCATCTTGTTCGTTTCCTTTGATTATCGAAGGGGCATATAATTGAGATTATGTTCATAGAACTAGCCCTCTTCTTTTTGCTCATGATGTAGTGCAATAAAATAGATTGTAATTAGCAGAATAAGTGCCCCAATTATTTGAAAAAAATGCGTACTTCTATTAAATACAATATTATCTATAAAATAAGTAACAGCCGGCTGTAGTAAAAGTATAATTCCTGAAAAAGATAGACTTATATGCCGAATACTTTTGGAAATTAACCACCATCCGATCACCTGAGTAATGATTCCGTTAATGATTACTGAGGAAAAAGCTTGTGTCGTAGGTAAGAGAAATAAATTTTCCGGTTGATAAGCCATGTATATACCTAGGATTGCACAGCCACTTAGGCAGGCAAGTGCAAGTAAGCTTTCAGGATGAATGTCAGGATGTTTTGTTAGGGCGTATTTCATAAAGAAAAGGTAAAGCCCATAACTGATAGATGCACTGACTGCCAAAATTAGCCCCAATAACTCAAGTGATGTCAAAGTAGAAGCGAGTGGGGCAACCAGAGCAAAGATTCCTATGAGGGCTACAGGGCACAACAATAGGAACCCCTTCGGAGGCGATTCCTTAAAAAATATTTTTCCCAATATAATAAGAAAAATTATTTCTAGATTTGATAGGACCGTGGCAATTCCCGGACTGGTAAGAATAACACTCTTATTGCATAAATATAGATCTAGGAAAAGTAAAAGGCCTGTTAGACAGGAAATAAGCACGAATAAAAGTGGGAAAGATTTTAAGTTTTGTTTGTATCTAAATCCTAGAAAAAAGATGGTTCCGATTAGAAGGCGATAAAAGGTATTGGCTTCTGCGCCAACCCCTGAATGTTCTACTAAAAACGGTCCCAGCCCGATAAGAACAGAACCAATTGCCATGTATGTAATTGGTTTAATATTTGGTAATTTTAGAGCGGAATTAAAGAATTTTTCTAGCATAAGGCGCTTGCTTCCATTCAAATGATTTTGTCAAATCCGCAGCAATATTAATGCGGCGCAGCCACCTTGCTTGAGGGCCGTAGTTCGGTTTATAGATCGCCCTACCGTGTGCAACCCGGCGATTGTCTAAAAACACAACATCTCCTGGGTTCATTTGCACGGTGGTCCTGACCTCATCCATATGCTGATACAGCCATTCTAATGCTTCAGTTGCTTCTTTGTCTCCGTCAACTGCAGACATGAAGGCTTGATCAATTACAAGTCTTTCGTGCCCCTCTGGGCCACTAATTATAGGCACTGGTGCAGGATTTAGAAGAAAATTCTTAATTTTTAGAAATTCTTCTGATTGCAGCTCCCAGTGTTTGCTTTTGTTGTTTTCTGGGAAGTGTGATTTATCTGGCTCAATTAAGAAACGGGGTTGTTTTAAAATGATAAGGTATTGCTCAGGGATATTCATTTGGGTGATAGAGCATATATTTGTTCCAGCTCGCTCGTTATTTCTATAGCACATAATAGTCATCATTTCAGCGCGGTGCGGGTGAAAAGCTTCTTCAATGTGCCAAAATAGAGGGACGGAGCTGCTGCCCCCTAGTTGCTCATTCTTATCAGCTTCTATAGGAACAATATTGCGAAGAACTCGTCCGTTTTCTTGAGTGTTCCACCCGAATGGTTCGCCAAGTGAACATGATATCAGACACTGAAATATTTCTTCGCGTAAAGTTCTACTGTTCTCCCATGAAGTGTCCCAGTGCTGTGGAGTTTCTCCAATTTTGTTGTTATCCACTTCGAACCCTTCAAGTAAAAAAAAGCCAGATTTATGTATCTGTGTTCTCAATTCATAAAAATGCTTTCTCAAAGATTTAGGAAGGTTTGCCGACTCTAATTGACACTCACAGAGAAAATCTTCTGACTCAGTGCTTGAGAAGGCATGCTGAAGTTTAGTGATCAGCAAATCGATTTGTTGTTTCTGTGTTGCAGATAGTGTTATTTTCATTACGCGAACTTTTATTCATTGAAAACTGAAAAAAGTACCACCTAGAAAAATATTGTCAACCCTAAAGGTTTTTCTATAATAGGGGTAGTTTGCAGGAAAGTGCAGAGAGCTACTTCATCATCCTGAAAGTGTTATCATCACTTGTTCTTAGAGATATTTGTGAGGAAAAAATGTTATATTTTTGTTTCTCAAAGAGGGTGTATTTCATCAAAATTATGATAAAGTGATAAAACCTCTGTAGTGACTGATACAGTTGACATAGATAGGTGTTTCGAGTGCTGAATGGGATTTTAAGAAACTATCCTGGTCCAATACCAAAGAGTCCAAAAACCCTTAACGGCCTATGATTAAGGAACATATATTGTGTTTCCCGAACAGGCCCATGGTTAAGCAGAAGATAGTGTAACGTTGTTTCTGTAAATTCATAAAGCGCTTGAAAAGAGCAAGCCAAGATTTATCCTATTTTTGAAAACAAAAGAGGAAATAAAAATGACTTGCCCTAAAGAGAATAACAAACTT
>JAJDBH010000156.1 GCA_029261455.1 Nitrospinaceae bacterium | reverse complement strand
GTGGTTTTTTTTTGACCTCTAACCTGCCACCTGTTTCCCTAAATTCAATCCATTACAAATTAGAGTTCTCCTGCATAAAATGGAGATTGAGGCGTTTGATTTTCTTGTCTTGGATGGGCCGGCGTTTAAGTTATAATCCGCAAATTCTATTACTAGTTTCCAACAGAGGAACTCCGTGCAGCCACAACCAGGGGTGTTGAGTGCCCCAAAAAAACATTCATTGATTCAGGTTTATAATTTTGATGACCTGCCGTTGGTCACGATGAACGTGGCACGGATCGGTGCCCAGACTCCCGGCATGGCTTCGGCAATTGCCGGAGACGAAAAGCATTTTGCTACGGTCGGCTTTGGCCCCATGACCTGGATATGGCTCACCCCCGATAAACCGGTGCCCGGTGGGTTCCGCATTTTTGATGAAACCGAGATAGAAGGGGAAGACGTGCCGGAAACCGAAGGTGATATCCTTCTCTACTTTTCTTCTGACCATGCAGACTTGAACCGAGAAATTGCCAGTCAGGTGCGCGAATTATTTGGCAAGGATGGAGAACTAGTGGAAGAAGTGGTGTTGGAAAACTTTGACCGAACAAATGATAAAGAAAATATTCTTATAGATCGATCCACCAATCTGGATACAGAGAAAAGCAGTTTTGTCTTCACCCAGCGATTTAAAGGGGAGGAAGAAATATCTTCAACCCTTTACCAAAATAGTTTCCTCTGTGAAACCGACCGTTACACGATGACCTTCAGTAATGACCCGGAACAGTTAGAAGAACATGGAGACTCTGTTCCCCACCCCCCGGTTTCACGTAGAGTATTTTTCATCCCCTCCCTCGACCTGTTGACCAGCCTGAGAATGGGCGGCATCCGCATGGGCTCCCTCGCCATCAACGCAAAGTGGAAAGGCCACTAGTTGGTTGATGGATTAAATATTTTCATCCCCGGGTTTTTCCGAAGCCTACAATTCTTAACAAATTTTTAGTTATACCTGGAAGTACTTAGGTGTATGAATTAAAGGATGAAAACCTCACCTTAAGCTTGGTGAAATATATTGAAATAATAACCAGAATTCATATTATTGTTGACGGAATAATTTGGAGATGGCAATATCCTGTCAAAATAAAAATTTGGAAGGTCGATATGCTGAGTATTTGTTATCGCAACTTTGTAAATGGCAATATTACATCTATTGGATGTTTTCTAATCTTATCCATGATGATAAACGGTTGTGGTTTGCCTAAGAGTATGGAGGTCCGTTCTGGAAATGAACCACGGCATCAGGATGATGATGTAAGGTTTCGAACGACTTATTATTTTCGTGTTTACGATTTTTGTAGGAATGAGGATGACTCAGTGGGTGAAGATGGTGAAAAGGGCGAAGAAAATGAAAGCCCTGATAAAATAATTTCGGACGGTTTGTATCGCTTTCATATGACAGGAAAAGCAGATTCCCTTTTTAACGAAGTACACTTCGAATCAGGAGTTGCTCATAAATCTCAAATCGACCCTTTTGGGTCAGGTATTGAGTACGATCAGCGTTCGGGCAAGTTTCGTTTTTCTGATTCAAAGTCTGAGAATGGTTCTTCAAATCTATTGGATAATAGGTGTGGAAATGGTGGGATGCGGCAAAGAGGATTTCAAGTCCTGGGTCCACAAGGCTTAACTACTTTTGATCAAGATTCTCGTTTAATAATGGCTATGACTTCTAGCGGAAAGCCATTAATCAGTGCCATGAAGGAACTTTCGGGGCGGATGTTAAATGAGCAACCCAATGAAAGTGCAGTTCTTTCCTGGTTGGTAAATGAGTTGCAGAGTGTAAACAAGGGCAGGGAACGATTGGAAGTTTTGCAACAAGATAATAATAAGAAACCGAGTGAACTGGTTCAGGGAATAATAGATGTAATGCAAAATAATTCCCTTAAAAAGAGTGATGGAAATCCTGACAAGTTAACGCTGAGTAAACCAGTAACTCCGAAAAAAAAAGAAAATTAAACTGAGAGATTTCAATGAGGTTAGTCACACTTTTTTCAGGTAAAGAATTTGTTCGGGTCATTTGTATAATGATTGCTAGTAGTGGTTTTTTTGCCTGTAGTGCCATGAATAAACTTTCTACAGGAGCTTCGATGAGAGTTGAAGTGGAAGTTTATAAGGGGCCTTTATCCAAAGAACCACAAATTCAATGGGGGGAACTCTTTGGGATGGTAAAAGATGCTCAAAATAATCTTTCGGCCGTAAAGGACTATGTGACGGATACTTGCATTAATCAGTTAATTCCTAATCCTACTATAATCAAGTCTCAGAAAGAATTGCGGCAGAAGTTGAAAGTTGCGGAGAAAGAAATCACTGATGATCCAATTAATTGTCGAAACTTTATAAAACAATTGGAAAGCCTTTCTGGAAAGCTTGGCGAATTAGAGACGGAAATGAAGCCATTGAAAGTAAATGATTTGTTTGAAACAAAAGCCCCATTTATCAAGGCCCTCTCAAATGCATCAAAGGTGGCGATGGAGTTTAAATCACGTGCTTTCTTTTTTGCTTATGGCATTTTTGGCTTGGATAATGTTTCACGGATATTCAGGGTGGCAACTGTTAATTTTGAGAATATTGCGTCTCAGTATGGCAATCAAATTGGAGCGCGAGCAGACGCACTAATGAAGCAAGTGAAGGAGCATGAGAAGTATAGAAAAAAACTGCCTCTCAGCGTGTTTTTGAGAGATTCAAAACCTACAGACTTTTTGAACATGTATACTTGGAACAGGGCTTCTGGTCCCGCGACTGTGCCGGATATGGTGTTTCATCCCTTTGACTCTTTTAGTGCAGAAGAAACTACAGATAGAGTTCGCGCTATAGAGCATTTGTTTTCAGATTTTAACTGGGCAAATATAAATACTGTATACGCAAGTGGGCAAGGGGACATTCGGATGGCCTTAATCAAAGATGAGGTTGGGAACTGGAATTTAAAGTCATTTGACAATGACCCTACTGAATTGCTCAATGCTTATACTGATATGACTCGTGCGGCTTTAGGCAGTGCGGTTGAAATAGCAGCTTCTGGAGGTACAGGGTCTGGTTTAAAAAAGGCAATGGAACTGGCAGGACGTTTGACACGCGGTCAAGTTTCACCCTCGGATGCGAATGATAATATGAACTTAGAGGGTGCACGTCTAACCTTGATTGAGCAATTAAATGTATTAAAGGTTGATGCGATACAAATGGAAAAAGGTTTATCTGATGAGGCTTTAAAAAACCATCGTGCCGGCACAGTAAAGTCTATCCAAGATTACCTGACAAGCTATACCCGTGCTCTTCAAATAATTCAAGGTACCCTTTCTCAGAATTAAATATCTAATATTCACTAATACATTTCCCCGTATTTATTTAACTATCTCCTTCTTATGTTAAATAAATGGAGTGTTGCCATTAGACATTTCGGGTAACCTGCTCGTTCATGGCTTCGAGGCGGTTGACCAAAATCTCGATCAATTTATCTTTCAGTTTGGTGGGGATTGCTGGCTTGAGGCTGTCTATATATTTGGTTTCGAATCTTAGCGCGATGCAGTCTCCGTCGGCGATGACACTGGTCATTCTTTTTCGCTTAGCAATGTAGGCGATCTCTCCGAATACGGCTCCCGCCTTAAGTTTAGCTATGGTCACTTCTTTAGGATTTCTTTTGACAACAGCGACTACCCCTTTTAGCAGTATGAAAAAAGAATAGTCTGTCTCTCCCTCCTTGATGATCATATCGGAAGGAAAGTATTTATAGATCTGGCTATCCAGTGTACTGAGAAAATGCTTTTCTTCCGGAGTGAAACCGGAAAAAAAAGAAAGTTGGTCTATCAGTTCAAACGCCTGGTCCTGCTCCATATCGGTATGTCCTGTTTGTAAACCCAATTTCGATTGTAATGGAAACACTAGGTGCAAGCAAAGTGTTGGTAGGCAACCCTAACCTCCCCTAACCCCTCCTTGTCAGGAGGGGAATTATTTGTAGTGACTCGTGAGCGAAGTGAACGTTTGTCGCACGTTGCTTGCCATGCTAATGGCCCACCCATCTTAGTTTGGGGTGACGGGCGGCTTGGGCTTCGTCGGGGCGGGATACTTTTGATAGCCTCGGTGAAGCGTGAAAGCTATCGGGATCTTCATGGCCCTTCTTGGCGATGGATTGCATGGCTTCGATGAAGTTATCCAAAGTTTCTTTTGATTCTGTTTCGGTTGGTTCTATCATCAATGCCCCTTTTACAATCAGCGGAAAATAAACAGTCGGCGGATGAAAGCCGTGGTCGATGAGGGCTTTGGCGAAATCCATTGTGGTGATGCTTTGTCCTTTATCGTTGAAAACACATTCGTGCAGGCTGGCTCCGGTGAAGGGCAGGTGGAACGTGTCCTTCAATTTGGCGCGGATATAATTGGCGTTGAGCACGGCTGATCGCGCCGCTTCACGGATGCCTTCTGGCCCGAGTGTGCGGATGTAGGCATAGGCGCGTAGTAACATGCCAAAATTACCGTTGAACGATTTCAGTCTGCCAACGCTTTCAGGTCGGTCTGCGTTGAGTTGATATTTTGAACCTACTTTTTCCACTACAGGAGCAGGCAGATAGGGTTCGAGAATATCTTTGATGCAAACGGGACCTGCACCCGGTCCACCACCACCATGTGGCGTTGAAAAAGTTTTGTGCAAGTTGATATGAAGCACATCAATACCCATATCCCCCATTTTAGCGACACCCATAATGGCGTTCAGGTTTGCGCCATCGCAATAAACCAGTCCACCTTTTTTGTGTACGATCTCGGTAATTTTTAAAATATCTTTCTCGAACATCCCCAATGTGTTGGGGTTGGTCAGCATGATTGCCGCCGTCTCTTCATCCATCGCCGCTTCGAGCTTTGCAACATCAATCGTTCCTTCTGCATTGGATGGTAGCTGCACAGATTTGTATCCACACAGTGTGGCACTGGCTGGATTGGTACCATGCGCAGAGTCAGGGAGCAGAACTTTTTTTCTAGGGTTTCCGTGAGCCGAGTGATAGGCCTGAATCATCAGCATGCCGGCGAATTCGCCTTGTGCTCCAGCAGCAGGGTGCAGGCTGGCGTGATCCATCCCACTAATGGTTTTCAGGCATTCCTGCAACTCGTACATCAACTGCAGGCTTCCCTGCGAGTCGGCATCCGGTGTCATGGGATGATGCTGGGCAAAACCGGGTAACCGTGCCAGCGTCTCATTGATTTTCGGATTGTATTTCATGGTGCACGATCCCAATGGATAAAAATTGGTATCGATATTAAAGTTCCACTGCGAAAGCCGGGTGTAGTGACGCACTACATCGAGTTCAGTCAGCTCAGGGAGTTCATCAATAGCCTCTCGGATTTCTGCTGGAGGTAATAAGGTTTCAATTTCCACTTCCGGTACATCGCAGGAAGGCAGAGAATAGGCTTTTCGTCCGGGAGACCCCATTTCAAAAACGATGGGTTCTTCAAAGATTAATCCGGGCATTCCCGGAGAGTTCGATTTTTTTGATACTTGGTTCATGATTTTCCCTTTGTGTTTAAGAAAGCATATTCAGCAGGGTATTGAAAACTGTGTCAGGGGAGAGGGAGTTATCATCCCTTTCTTCCAGCACTACGCTGGATGAATTTAGCGGACCCCAACGTTTGATTTCCCCATGTTTAAAGATCACGCAAACCGGTTTATTGACTGCCGAGGCAAGGTGCATGATGCCAGTATGATTACAAAGTAAAACATCGCATTCCTGCATCAAAAGCGCAAGTTCTTTTGCGCTGAGAAGAGGAAGTAGTTGTGGTTTTTTCTGCATGTTGGAAATAGCGGTTTGAAGTTCGGCTTCTTCTCCCGGCCCGTTGACCATCCAGACCTGCGCCGATTCCAGCAGTTGTTCAATCACCGTTTCGAACTTCTGCCACGGCCAGCCCCATTTTGCAACGCGGGTGCCGGATTTTACCAGAACGATAGGTTGATTTTGCGAGGCACGGAACTGCTGCATGATATCTGCAACTCTTTGTGTTTCATCAGGAGAAAAATAAAGCCGAGGTTGGCTTTGGATTTTCTGAATGCCCAGGGCTCGCAGAAGTTCCAGGTTGTTTTCAGTTTCGTGACGGGCTGGGCCTTCAACGGGTACACGGACGTTGTGAGCCCAGGCATTTTCCTTATGGTTGTAACCAACACGTATTTTTGCATCGGAAGAAAGGCTGAAAAATGTAGCGGTGGCGCTGAACTTTTTGTTGAGGTTCAGCGTCAGGTCAAAGTGTTCGTCTCTCAGTTGGCGGAAAACATTTAAAGGCTGCTTGGGGTCGTAGACAAGCACTCTGTCTATGTTCGGGTTGTCGGCCAGAAGACCTTTTTGAGCATTGTCCACCAAGGCACTGATATGTAAATGCGGAAATGCTTTTTTAAGAGTTTCGTAGACGGGAGTGGAGAGCACGACATCGCCTAACCTGTCGGGGCGTATGACTAAAACAGATTTAATTTCGTTAAAGTCCAGAGGCAGTTTTGGCGGACTGGAAGCCTTGCCTGCGCAGATGCCGATCAGGTTCCATATCAGTTGCTTGGTTTTTTTTTCTATTGTGCGTAGAACTTGGTTGGCCATGGATTGAGAAGAAGGTATAGAGTGACTCGTTGATCTATCATGCGGCTCATCTGGTTACTCTTTTAGTGGGCTAGCCTCATCAATGAGCATGATGGGGATGTCCTCTTTTATCGGGTATTTTAATGCACAGGGTTTACAGGCCAGTCCGTCTTCTGTTTGTGTCAGTTCAAGGTCTCCCTTGCATTTTGGACAAACTAGAATGTCCAGCAGTTCCTTATCGATTCCCATGGTTATTCTCCCTCTGATAATGCTGTTTTCAGGATAGTTTTTTTGTTTGCTGTTTTACAGTTTCGAAAACTTCATCGACAGTCACTTGATTCATACATTCTTTAGTTCCAAGTGGACAAGTTTTTTTCCAGCAAAAACTGCATGAGAGCACTTTGTAAACCGTTGCGTGGTTCATGCCATAGGCTCCGTTACGCACTGGGTCAGTGGGGCCGAAAATAGAAACTGTGGGGATGCCCACCGCCGCGCCAAGGTGAAGCGGGCCTGAATCACAGCTTACCAGCAGTGCCATCCGTTTGTACAGAGCAATAGATTCTAAAATTGAAGTGGGAGGAGCGATCCAGTTTTGTTGCTGCATATTTGTGGAGATTTGTTGGACCTTGAACTCTTCTCCCGGTCCCCAAGTCAGCATGATGGAGTACCCCAACTCTTTTGAAATGTGGTCGGCCAATTCGGCGAAGCGGTCCAGTTCCCATTGTTTGCTTACGAACCCTGCACCCGGATTGATTGCGATAATTGGGCGGGTGGTCAGATCCGGATGCTGATCAAAAAAGTGCGCTATCTTTTTATCGGCTTCGTCAGGAACCTGGAGCGGGAAAACTTTTGTTTCTTCAACCTTGCTCAATGCAGTTTGCAAAACTGTGAGGTTCATGTCTACAACATGAAGCCCTCCGGCCATGTAAGGTGCTCTTTTATTGGTGAACAGGGTGCTGAGTTTTTCCTTACAGTTCTTGCGATGAAACCCGACTCGAGTTGGTGCGCCACTCAATCTGGCAATGATGCTGCTTTTGAAGAGCCCGTGCAAGTCGAGGACAAGATCGAATTTGTGTTGGCGAAGGACTTTGATTGTGTCCAGAATTTCTTTGAGCGATTTGGCATTCCAGTTTTTGCGCCATACTTTGGTGCGCAGAGGGATGACCTCGTCGATATCGGGATTGCCTTGCAGGATATCCTGAAAACGTTCTTCCACCATCCAACTGATGTGGGAGTCGGGTAGGGATTTTCTCAGTGTGGCGGCAACGGGAAGAGTGTGCACCACATCTCCCAACGCGCTGAATTTCAGAATCAGTATTTTGTGCATGCTTCAGGGTTGGATGAGTTTTGAAATCCGCAGGTAGATGTAACGGTGACCCAGATAGCCGATCAAGCTGCCGTAGAGTGCTCCAGCAATAACATCGAACGGGTAGTGCACTTTCAGGTAGACTCTTGAATAGCAGACCAATAGAGCGCAGGTAAAAGCCAGCAGGGTGGTGTTTCGAAAGCAAAGGCTGATGAGAGTTGCGGCGGCAAAAGTATTGCCCGCATGATTTGATGGAAAAGAAAAACTGTTTGAGCAGTTCACCGTATTGATCAGGTCTGGCAAAACATGACAGGGCCTGATGCGGCCGATCCCCTCCTTAAGAATATAGTGGCTGCTGGCATCGGTCAGGCCAACGGTTGCGCCCAAGGCAATTAAGAAAGCAAAGCCATAACGCTTGTAAACAATGAGAATGGCGACCAGACAGGCAATGCCTATGTGGATGAAATTTTGCTTGATGGTGATATACAGCATGAACTCTCCCATTATTCGGGATTGAAAATGCTGATTGATCCAGTAGAATAGCGAAACGTCGAGATCTTGTAAGATGGTGTTTCCTTTTTGCGGGGATTTGGGTTACTGGTTAATTTTATGGAGTTTAAGCGGTTGAGTCAATTGATTTGTCATCTGTCGTCAGGGTGGATCATATGGAGAAGAAATCGTTCTCCTTTCGAAACTGTATCAGAGAGCAATACCTTAATCTTCTGACAAAAGGCGATGATGGCGAAAACTCATGACAATGCATTGATCCTTTTTGCCCGTGACCCGATTTTGGGCAAGGTGAAAACAAGGCTCTCGCCCTTTTTGGAGGATGGGGTTATTCTCAAGCTTTATACCTGCTTTCTCCAAGACAGCCTGGACAATATCCGGCTAGTGGAAAATGCAGATCGCTTTGTAGGAGTAGCCCCTTCTAGCGAGTCTGGATTCTTTGCCGGAACGTCTGGTTCTGATATCCGCCTGTTTATTCAGGAGGGTGAGAATTTAGGCGATAAGATGCGCCGAGCTATTCAAGACCGGTTTGCAGAGGGCTATGAGAGAGTCGTTATCATCGGTTCGGATAGCCCCTCACTGCCGGTCTCCTATATATATCGGGCCTTGGGTTCCGATAAGGACATGGTTTTGGGGCCGAGCACGGATGGTGGCTATTACCTGATTGGTATGCGTGGGAAAGTGGTCGAGGTTTTCAACGGCGTGACTTGGGGGACTGAGACTGTCTTACGAGAAACATTTGAACGTTTGGAGAAGAATGGGGCGAGCCTGGAGCTTTTGCCAGTCTGGTACGATGTTGACAGCCCGGAAGATTTGAAATTTTTTAAAACTCATTTGGACCTCATTGAAAAATCCGGACTCGGGAAAGCCGGTGAGACAGGAAAATTACTAAATAATATTTTAGCATCCCACTAATAATTGGTTGAGGCGCGCCTCTTAATTTAAATAAACGGACTAAATATATGAAGCTTTGCAAATTTACAGATTCAGATTATCAGGCGGTGATCGAGGCGTTGGAAAATCGCTCGGGTATGGATTTGTTCACTCATGATGAAACCGTTCGCAATATATTGCAGGACGTCAAAGAAAGAGGCGATGCGGCCTTATTGGAGTACACGCAGCGTTTTGATCGTTACGAACTTTCGGTGGAGCAGTTACGGGTTACGCCGGATGAGATTCGGTTGGCTTATGACGGTGTGACTGAGGAAGAGCTTGCGGCGCTGAAGGAAGCGGCAGAACGCATTCGTCGTTTTCACGAGCGTCAGCGGCAGGAGTCCTGGCGTTATGAGGAAGAGGGCATCACCCTGGGTCAGATGGTAAGGCCTCTTGCTACAGCAGGTATCTATGTTCCAGGTGGCAAAGCTTCCTATCCTTCTTCAGTCTTGATGAATGCGATACCGGCAAAAGTGGCGGGAGTGGATCGTGTGGTCATGTGTTCTCCATTTCCTGATGGGCAAACTAGACCACATGTTCTGGTTGCGGCGGATATCGCTGGAGTCACAGAGATATACAAGGTTGGGGGGGCTCAGGCGGTTGCCGCCATGGCTTTTGGTACTGGAACCCTGCCACGGGTAGACAAGATTGTTGGGCCGGGCAATATTTTTGTGGCACTGGCCAAGCGGCTGGTGTTTGGAGTTGTGGATATTGACATGATAGCCGGTCCCAGTGAAATTCTGATTGTGGCCGATCATAGCGCTAACCCGGCCTATGTAGCGGCAGATATGCTGTCACAGGCCGAGCATGATGAAGAAGCGGTCCCTATTCTAGTGACTCCTGAGGAGGAATTGGCTAGGGAGGTGATGGTTGAGCTGGAGAAGCAGAAGAACGCGCTTAGTAGACAGTCTATTATGGAAGCTTCTCTGAGCACTCAGTGCCGACTGCTGGTGACTGAATCCCTTGAGGAGGCGGTGGATCTGGCAAATCGACTGGCCCCAGAGCATTTGGAGCTGGCTCTGGAAGACCCTGAGCATTGGGTGGAGAAGATTAACAATGCCGGGGCGGTATTTCTGGGGCATTACACGCCAGAGGCTGTTGGGGACTACCTGGCAGGCCCCAATCATGTGCTGCCCACCAGTGGTACGGCACGGTTTTCATCGCCCCTGGGTGTGTATGATTTCGTGAAACGGACCAGTCTGATTTCATATTCCCGAGCAGCTTTGGAAAAATGTAGCAAAACTGTAACATTATTGGCTGAAATGGAAGATTTGGGTGCCCATGCAAATTCGGTCAAAATACGTATTGCGGGTGGCGAAAATAAATCCTGAAAACACCATTTTTTCAGGGCTCCAGGCCTCGATTTTGACTTGACACTTAATAAAGGCTATGGTC
>JAJDBH010000155.1 GCA_029261455.1 Nitrospinaceae bacterium | reverse complement strand
CAACCCAAAAGAATACTGACCAACGCACTCCAAAACAGCAGTGTCGCACACGCCTACCTGTTTTATGGACCGGATAGTGTTGGCAAAAAAAAGCTAGCTATTACACTGGCCAAGACTCTAAATTGTAAGGGGACCAACCCTCTGGATGCCTGTGATGAATGTGAGTCCTGCCGGAAAATTGAGCGTGGAATCCATCCTGATTTTTTCTATCTCGAGCCAGTAAAAAATACCCCAACAGCCCGGGAAGCATCCATTAAAATAGAAGCCATTCGCGAGTTACAAAAAAAACTCAGCTACATGCCGTATGAGGGAAAAACAAAAGTTGTGGTGATCGATTCTGCTGAGCTTATGAACCCGCAAGCCATGAACTCATTTTTAAAAACGTTGGAGGAACCACCCTCGTCCACCAAATTGATACTCATCTCTGCTAATCCCAACAGGTTATTGCCGACCCTACTCTCGAGATGTCAAGGAATCCAGTTTCACCGTCTATCTTCTGCAAATATCAGAACAATCATCCAGTCTCAACCTGAGGGAGAAGAAGAGCCCTTAAATGAATCGGAAATTGAATTTCGCGTCCACCGTTCACAGGGAAGTGTGACCCGAGCACTGGAAGAAGACATTGCAGAAGTAGAACACATACGAGAACAATTGCTTGAAGTTCTGGAAAAAGTATCTTTCGAACGCATGGACATTGTCTTTGCCTTTGCCAAAGCCTGGGCAAGACAGACAGAACAACTTCAATCTGTTTTGAATGAATTGTTAGGATTGATTCGCGACCTGGCCCTATATCGTTCCGGCTGCAGTCAATCAGATATCCAAAATGGGGATTTATCAGTTAAGATGATACCCATTGCAGAAAGTCATAGCTTAAAAGCCTGGATGGATCGATTTACTGCCGTCCGCAATACCCAAATTGCCTTATCCGGCAACGCCAATGCTCAACTGTTTCTTGAAAACATGCTCATCGAATTTTGTGAGGCCGCATAATAATGAATACTGCTGTTGAGGAAAACCCCAAAAACCCTTCTGCCAAGCAACCTCCCAAGTTTGTTATCGGTGTACGGGTTATTGATCAGATTAAGTCAGAACTTTATAACCCGGGTGATGTGAAGCTGAAAGTAGGAATGACCGTAATGGTTAATACTCAGCAAGGTTTGAAAATGGGTGTGGTGGCCTCCAACAAAGTCCTTAATTTTCGTAAGGACAGCCAAGAGACCCGGGTTTTACGCATCGCCAATGACAACGATTTCCAAGCAGAAGAACGAAAACATCAGGTCGAGGAGAAAGCCAAAACCATTTGTAGCAATAAGGTTGCGGAACTAAAACTACCGATGAACCTGAGCCGAGTGGTGCATCAGCCGCACATGAACAAAACAATTTTTTTCTTCACCGCCGAAGGCCGGGTGGACTTCCGCCAGTTAATCCGCGACCTTGCTTCCAACCTGCGCCACCGTATTGAGATGAAACAGGTTGGCGTACGTGATGAAGCCAAGGTTATAGGGGGATATGGAGTGTGTGGGGAAACGCTTTGCTGTTCCACCTGGCTGCCCGACTTTGCACCGGTTACCATAAAAATGGCCAAGAACCAGGGAATGGCTCTCAACCCCAGCAAAATTTCCGGTGTATGCGGTCGGCTCATGTGTTGCCTGCAATATGAGCACGACAATTACAAGTCTCTCATCAAGAATCTTCCCAGAACAAACAGTCATATTCAAACTCCGGACGGTCAAGGCCGAGTTCTGAAAAATGAAATACTGGAACAACGTGTCGTGGTTCGACTCGAAGATGAAACTATAATGACCTATTCTCTGGACGAGTTGACTAAATTACAAATTTCACAGAAACCACAAAACTCGCAGAAACCAAAAAATCCTCAAAAACCCTGAAGCTGAAAAACTCCTTACATGTCACAAAACAAGTTTTACATCACCACCCCTATTTATTACGTGAACGATGTTCCTCACATAGGCCATGCCTACACCACCATCGCAGCCGATGTGGTTGCGCGGTACAAACGCCTCGAAGGCTATGAGGTCTTTTTTCTAACGGGCACTGATGAGCATGGACAAAAAGTCCAACAAGCCGCCACTGACCTTGGCGTAAGTCCTCAAGAACATGTCGACAAGCTGCATCAGCGATTCAAAGAACTTTGGGTGCGGCTCAACATTTCTAACAGTGACTTCATCCGCACCACCGAAGAACGGCATAAAAAATTAGTCTGCGACATTCTTCAAGACCTCCACTCCAGAGATGAAATTTATCGAGACAGTTATGAAGGCTGGTATTGCACGCCCTGCGAACGATTCTGGACCGAGAAAGATCTAGCAGAGGGTAACTGCCCAGAATGTCGGCGCAAGGTCGAAAAAATCAAAGAACATAATTATTTTTTTCGCATGGGAAAATATCAGCAATGGTTGATTGATCGGATTAAAAGTGACCCACATTTTATTCTGCCCGCTTCACGCAGAAATGAAGTTCTCGGCTTTCTCGATAAACCGCTTGAAGATTTGTGTATCTCGCGGCCCAAGTCCCGGCTTAACTGGGGTATCCCCCTGCCCTTCGATGAAGAATACGTCACCTATGTATGGTTCGATGCTTTGATCAACTATATCTCCGCTCATGGTTCGCTGGAAGATATCAAGGCGTCCGGGTTCTGGCCCGCCGACCACAATATGGTCGGCAAAGACATTCTCACTACGCATGCGGTGTACTGGTCCACCATGTTGAAGGCCATCGGACTGGAGCCACCCAAAAATATTTTCGCGCATGGCTGGTGGACAGTGAACGGACAAAAGATGTCCAAATCTTTGTTTAACGTTGTTGAGCCCAATAATTTGATTGACCAGTTCGGGGTCGATGTCATTCGTTATTTCCTTCTGCGCGAAATCACTTTCGGACTAGACGGCGACTTCTCACACAAAGCCCTCATCGGTAGACTCAATAGCGATCTGGCTAACAACCTCGGCAATTTATTGAACAGAACCATCAGCATGATGAAGAAGTATTTCGGTGGAGTCATACCTACGCCATCCACGGTAGGCGATGAAGATAATGAGCTAATCACCAAATCCAAAGAAGTCATTGACGATGTACGCAAACTTTACGACGAGCTGGCTTACAATAAAATCCTTCAGAAGATCTGGGAATTGGTCGACGCCACCAATCAATATATCGACAAGGCTGGCCCCTGGAATCTAGTCAAAACTGACGAGGGTAAAGAACGATTAAAAACCGTGATGTATAACTCAGCGGAATCACTTCGCGTACTGGGAGTTTTGTTGAATCCTTTCATGCCCGAGAGTACAGCATCGTTGATGAAACAATTAGGGGTTGAAACTTCTATAGAAGAACAAGGTATGAAGTCCGTCGATGCCTGGGGTGGATTGAAACCGGGAAGTCAGACGCAAAAGGCCAAACAATTGTTTCCTAGAATCGAAGACAAGCAAGCAGAGAAAATTCTTGCCGAACTCTCCGCGCCCAAAGAAGAAAAGAAAGACGAAGGCAATCAGATCACCATTGAAGATTTCATGAAGGTGGAACTGCGGACCGGAAAAATTCTCGAAGCAGAAAAAGTCAAAAAATCAAAAAAACTAATCCAGCTTAAAGTTGATATTGGTACCGAGACAAGACAGGTACTGGCTGGCATTGCCGAAAGCTACGAGCCGGAAGACCTTGTTGGTCGGGCAGTGATCATCGTTGCCAATCTCAAGCCGGTCAAACTAATGGGCATCGAGTCACAAGGCATGGTTCTGGCGGCAAGCAAGGACGGGAAAATTCTTCTCGCCGGGTTCGATGAAGAACCGGGACAAGGTATACAAGTAAGATGATCATTGATACCCACGCACATATTGATGTTACCAATTTTGACGGAGACCGCGAAGAGGTGATCCAACGCGCCCGGGAAAACGGTGTGCAATATATGGTCAATATCGGTTGCGATGTCGAAAGTAGTTACCGCTCTATGGAGCTGTCGGAACAATACGATTTCATCTACGCAACGGCTGGTGTCCATCCGCATGATGTGAAATCTATCGACGCCGATACCTACACCCACTTGCGGCAACTATTACAACACCCGAAAGTCATCGCTCTGGGCGAGATTGGGCTCGACTACTTCAAAAATTATTCGCCACAAGATGAACAACGCACTCATTTTCGCAAGCAGATTCAGCTAGCACGAGAAATGAACAAACCCATTGTCATACATAGCCGGGATGCCAATGTAGATATCATCGCAATTTTGTCTGAGTTTTATCCGAAAGACCCGACAGCGCATTCAGGAATCTTCCACTGCTTTTCAGGGAATCAGGAATTGGCAGACAAGGCGCTCGAAATGGGATTCTATATATCCTTTTCCGGCTCAGTAACTTTTAAAAAAGCCGATGACCTGAGAGATGTGGCAAAAACAATTCCGGCTGATAGACTATTCGCCGAAACCGACTGCCCTTACTTGACCCCCGTTCCCCATAGAGGCAAACGCAACGAACCGGCCTATGTGAATTTCACCGTCGAGAAACTCGCAGAAATTCGTGGACTGGAAATCGAAGATGTAAAACGCACCATGGCTCTCAATTTTTTTGAGCTGTTTGGAATCGGAGAAAATGCCAAAACCGGAACGGTGTCTTATAAAATCCGTAACTCGCTCTACCTGAACCTGACACAACGGTGCACAGCCGATTGCTCATTCTGTACTCGACTGACCCGGCCTGTCGTTCAAGGCTACAACCTGAAGCTGGACCGGGAGCCAACAGCAAAAGAAGTCTGGGAATCCATCGACAATGTGAAAAGTTATGACGAGATCGTGTTCTGCGGATTTGGCGAACCTACGTTACGCCTAGATGTTGTCAAGGAAGTGGCACAAAAAATAAAAGATGCGGGTGGGCGTGTAAGACTCAACACCAACGGCCACGGCAACGTCATTAATAAACGTAATATTCTTCCTGAGTTATCAGGACTGATCGATGAAATTTCGGTAAGTCTTAATACTGATACTTCAGAGGCCTACGATGAAATCTGCCGACCTCTGCCCATGTTCCGCAACAGCATCTATGCCAAGATCAAAGAGTTCATCGCCGAAGCTAAAATACATATCCCGGAAGTTCAAGCCACCATTGTCACACACCAGAAGGATGTCAATGAAACTGAGTGTGAGGATATCGTTAATAAAGAGTTCGGGGTAAAATACCGGGCAAGGCGCTACAATATAGTTGGCTAGCGGCGAATCGCCGCTGTTAATTTGGCGGAGGCACTAACGTGACCGCCGAAAGTAAAGTAATTATAAAAAAACCAATTTCATTGAAATAATATGGAAAACACTAACGAAACTGTAAAAAATAATAATCCCCGCAGTGGATTGGGTTGGGTTTCACTCGGCGCATGTTTGGCAGGACTAAGCGTCATGCTCGGTGCGTTTGGCGCACATTCCTTAAAAGCCAGACTGACAGAAAAAAAGCTCGCCACCTTTCACACCGCGACGGACTACCTCGGGTACCACGCTCTCGGACTGATCGCCATCGGTATCTTGATACTCGTGCTTAATGAAGAACTCCGCACCAAATTACAACGCTCAGCAAGATGGATCAGTGCTGGCATTGCTTTATTCAGCGGTAGCCTTTACGCACTCACCTTCGATGGGCCACGTTTTTTTGGACCCATCACCCCTCTGGGCGGTCTTTGCTTCATGATCGGTTGGTTCACATTGGCTTACAGCCTTTTTAAATATTCCCGCACCTGAGTTTAGTCCTCTTATCTTCGAGCTAAATAAAATCTCTTTTCGTTAGAGTCCACGTTTATTGTAAAAGACCGCCAAGGCTCTCCTCACAAACTTTTTTTTGTTGGAGGAGTATTGTGAGGAAGGCCTTGGCAGCACAATTTATTAAAATCCAAAACGCAGATACATTCTCAATGACTGCTCATCCCCAGCAGTATTTGATGTCCCGCCTACCTTTACGTCAGAGGTTCTATATTCCATATTCAGTTTCACATTGGGGACAAAGTGGTACTGAAGAGCTGCTACGATGGCATATTCCTCAGCTATACTGTCTAAAGTATCGTGCCAATCATACCTTGCTACACCCAGGATTTTTTCAGAAAACTCGTATGTCCCTTCCACTGTTCCACTGACAGCCTTATAATTATTTGTCTTTGCATTTTCTGTGAAATTCAGATCATTACCTCCGTCAAAGTGAAAAGCCTGGGCTGTTAGATCCCACCTTTCACCAAATATTTGCAAACCACCACCAACGGTAACCGAATCCCCGTTATTGGTTTTTGTTCCACTTTCATCGGTACGGAACATAACGGAAAAGGTATGTCCTTTTTCTCCAAAATCTTTCATTATGTATCCAAAGAATGATTTGAATAGTTTGTCTTCCGTTTCTGTTGTTGATCCATCACCTGCACCCAATATATACCTGAGGCCGGACTCATCAAATTGTCCATTTACCTCAACACCCTCATTACTGAATGTCACATTATCTCCACGGTCTGCTGTGGTTTGAACCAGATAGGTTGAGAAAGTAAGCCGTCTTGGGTGGGACAGGCTATAATTATCAACATTATATTGTCCTACCTTAATGTTTAAGGCACTTTCAGGAAGAATATCGTTAAATTGCAAGAGTGGTAGGTTATCCTCCGTCAAAGCATCAATAAAGTATGAAATCCTGGGGGCCAGGGTTCCTCCACTGAATAGCTCCAAACCTTCAAACTTAAACTCGTTAACACTCCCACCAGGAGTATCAGTACGGTTATCTGTAAATTTCCACCCCATACGTCCTATGGCCGCGATAGGTATTACTTTTTCCTCCCAAATAAACTTTCCTTCTTCACCCGACAGTCGATACCCACGGTTTTTAAAAGCAACTCCAAATTTATTTAATTTTGGAAATTGTTGATGGCACTGTGTACAACGAAAAGAGTGTTTACGTGCAAAAGCCGGTATAGCTTCTGCCTTTTCAGGCAACAAACCCTCAAAAGCTGAGACAACAAACAAAATTCCTAAAAACGCCCCGATTAGCCTTCTCATATTCTTTTCTCTCCTTAAAACAACTAATTAAACGCCAAACAAAAAAAAGCCTCGGCTAATTTCACACTTTGGTGAAATTAGCCGAGGCTTCCTTTGGATTGACCCCCGTTTATTCTTCTTTTAAAAACTACTTTTGACCTTTTTCTAAGTTATCTCTTCCTCTCTTGTAATTTTCTTTATTCTTCCCAAGTGAAAATGAAGGGTCACTTTTCCCGTAAACATTGAATTCATAAGCCTTTTAATGCACGCAATTACTTTTTCCACGTCCTAGATTCGCTTCAAACATATTAAATGAAAATGATTATCATTATTAATAATATTATGCTAATATACTTTTCAATACAAAACTTGTCAAGAGCCATTTAACTGATCTTTATTAAACCTTTATTCTTCAACACAACATTGCTCAAAACAACGAAACTACTATTTCTTCTTTTCTCCCTAGTTACTCTTTCTTCCTGTGGACCTAATACATTTTTAGGAACTTGGTCGACGATTTTAGATCCAAGCCATAAGTCATACCCACCCTCCCCAGTTAAACCCAAGTTTTTAAATAAGGCCGGTTTGAAAAAGGGTCCTGAACATATCCAAAATAAAAATGCAATGAAGATAGTTGGAATTCCTAATCGGGATCGAAGTATTTTAATTATGAACGATTCCGGAGGGCAAACTGGCTATTCAGTTGTCTCGGGAGATTTTAATAACGATGGATTAGACGATATCGTATTGGGAGCACCTGAGTCCGATGGGATTTTGAAGGAGACGACGCCATCAGGCTGGGTATATATGATCTTTGGTGACAAAAACTTTTCTAGAACAATTGACTTAAAACTAGAGTTAGATGTAAGTTTTTGGGGCGGCAGTGGAGGTGGAAGAAATCGTTTTGGCCATGTATTAACCTCTTCAGATTTAAATGGCGATGGTTTGATGGATTTAATAATAGGTGCTCCTCATCAAAATGGACCTAGGAATAAGCGAGTACATTCTGGAGCTATTTATGTTGTCTTTGGTAAAGAAAGGTTCAATAAAGTTAATAATCTCTCACAAGTAGCTGACCTGATAATATTCGGAGCAAAAGAAGGAGATTTGGCAGGATTCTCTCTGGCCGCGGGAAATTTAAATGGTGATGATTATATGGATTTAATTATTGGAGCTCCAGGCACCAGGAATCAAAGAACAAAAGAATCTAAAGCCGGAGCCGTATACCTTTTATTTGGAAGAGATAAGTTCCCTCCAATTATAAATTTAGCCCAATATCATAATGGTCGGTTATCAGGTGGAGATGGAGCAGCAAAAAAAATATCGTTTTCGGGAAACCTTGCAGATCAGGCAGGTTACTCTGTTTCGTCAAAGGATATTAACTTAGATGGATTAGACGATATATTAATTGGTGCCCCCTACTCTGATGGCTATTTAAACAAAGGTGAAGATGTTGGAGAAGTTTTTCTAGTATTGGGAAGAAAAAGGTTTCCGGGAAACTTAGACCTAATAAGGGAATCTGATAGCACAATATTTGGTTCAAAAGATTTTGAGTATTCCGGAAAAGAACTGTCATCAGGTGACATTAACGGAGATGGTGTGGCTGACATCCTAATAAGTTCTCCAGGAGCGAAAATAAGAACAAAATTAAATTTTTCAAATGGCATAGTATTTTGTGTTCCAGGTAGATCAACTTGGCCGAAAACTATATTTTTGAGAGAAAAAACAAATAAAGCTTTTTTAAGTCATTACTCAACTTATGGAAATGATTATGAGTCGTCTATGTCTGGAAGAAATATTTTAGGATTCGGTTCAGGAATGGCATCTTTAGATTTAAACGGCGATAAAAGAGATGATTTGATAGCAGGAGTCCCAGGTGCCCCAAAAGGGAATTCAGGTTTTGGGGCTGGTTCACTAGATTTCTTTATTACTAAAAATAAGCGCCGTGGGTCTACCGCTTCAGCTTTTTTTCAGCCAAAAAGAATTGGCACAAAAGAGTCTTTAGGGAAATCTATTGCACTGGGTGACATTAATGGTGATGGGAACAAAGATATTCTAATCGGTGCTCCGGGTATGATCAGAAACAAACAAAGCGGAGCAAGCGGCGGGGCTTACGTTATTTTGGGTCCAAACCTTTTGTAAAAGCAAAAACGCCGAATTTTGGTCTACGGGTTTATCACAACTATCTTCCCTTGCATGTAAGAATGTAGGCTACAAATGTAAGGCTTTGAAAAATTAATAGACTTAGAAAACCAATCCCCTGACCTTAAAATATCTGATTGCAATTCTCTATCTGCAAGGTCAACAATCTGATGTGGCTTGATATCCACATTTATCCATTCTACTACGTCCCCTTTTTTTATTCTTAACGTAGCTGGATTAAATCTAAACCCAGAAATTTTAACAATATGAACCTTATGCTTCGAATTGACCGTTTCCTTCTCTTTCAAAGTAGAGCAAGAAATAAGTAGAAGTAAAAGTATCAACAGGTAATTTCGAAAATTAAAAGAATAGTTGTTTTTTGAGGTTTTCATGATTCCTTATTGAATATAATGCTTAGTCACTTATCTAGTTTTGAGCAAACAATGGTAAATGAAAGAGGCAGTCTATTTTCACTGGTATTGACATGCTCCAATTACGACAACATAGCAATAACGATAATCATTTTTAATATAAAAGTACTGTAGAGTTTTTATAAGAATTCCTGAAATAGAAGGCTGTAATCTACCTACTTCACTTCTTTCAATTGGCAATTGATTCAGCTTTGATAAAAAGAAAGGAAGAATCATCCAAGTCACCAGAGCAAACTAAGGTTCCAAGTCACGAAATTTTATCTGAGATCGTATAAGAAACCATGAAAGATCAGGGAGTTAGGCGACACTCCCCTTTCATTTAATGTTTCACTTCTCCGCCCCAGAAACAGGGTTTTCCTTCAATTGTATTGAGTTTAAATACAGTATAAAGTGGGCAACTTCCCATCAACCCAGTAGCAAGAGGAACAAGTCCGACAACGGCCAGAACCACCCCAAATGTCCCCATTGCAAAAATACCATAGGAAATTAAAGCGACTCCCAGAATGCCCCGCAAAGTTCGATCCAGCGTACCTAGATTTTTAGTGAATATTTTTGCAGACATAACATTCTCCTTTTTAAGGTTAAAACTTCAGGGGGTGCCACCATTTTCCATGTTGAGCATAAACTCCAGAAAACAGTTGTAGTAGTGAAGACACCCCCCTTTTGAATAACTGACGGGTGAACAATTAATCATCTATTACTAATAATAGGATGGAGGGGCTTGAAAAGGTATCGTGGCAACTGTGATTTGGAGGGTCGTATTTCTGCTACAAAACAAAAAAGGCTCGGGGGTTACCCCGAGCCTTTACGTAATACTTTTATCCATCAGGGTAGCATGGGAAATGTTACCAGAATAGGATCACCATCCAAAGCTTTGAGGAATTCGACCAGATCCATTTTTTCCTGGTTGGTCAACTCCAATGGAGTGATAAACGGACTCACATTTTCCTTGGTATCTCCACCGCGATCGTAGAATTCGATCACATCTTGCAAAGTGGCTTCGCTACCATTATGCATATACGGAGCGGACTTGGTGATATCTCTCAATCCCGGAGTTTTGAAAGCTCCTTTATCGAAATCGTCTTTGCTTTCATTATATCGCCCCAAGTCAACTTTCAAGGGACCAGCTGGTTTGACGCCAATATTATGAAAACCACTATCTGTAAACACAGGGCCATTGTGACAAATGGCGCATTTGGCCTTGCCAAAAAACAAATTCATACCATTCACAGCGGAAGCAGACATGGCACTCTTATCACCTTCCCAGTATTTATCATAAGGAGCATTTTTAGAAATCACCGAACGTTCAAAGGTGGCAATCGCCTTGGCAATATTGTCTATGGTTAATGCATTCTTGCCAAATACCCTGTCGAAACTTCTGACATAACCGGGAAGGGACTTCAACTCCCGAATCAATTCATCATAGTCCTGATTCATTTCAACGGATGCGGCGATGGGTCCCTTAGCCTGATCTTCCAGTGACTTTTTGCGACCATCCCACATTTGAACCTCAAAATAACCGCTATTGATGATGGTCGGAGAATGGCGACCCAGTTCTTTTTGCTCATCACCTATGGTGCGTGGCAAACCATCACTCCAACCCAGCCCGGGGTTATGACAGGTGGCGCAACTGATCCAGTTACTTCCTGAAAGTCGGGGGTCAAAATAAAGCATTTTGCCCAGCTCTTCCTTGTCCTGTGACCATGTATTGTCGGAAGGGTGCTTCATCGCCGGGACAGGCTCATAGACAGAGTCTTCGGCCGAATCATCAGCAAAAACTTCAGCCGAAATAAAACCAACCACACATAAAACAGTTACAACCCAAAGTCTTTTGAAATTAAATTCCATAGGAATAACTTGCCCTCCACTCTCTAAATTGTCACAGATACATTTTTCAAAAATCGGCTAATGGCAATTCCCCATTCCTCGCTTTTCGAGGTATTTTTGATGGTAGTCTTCCGCTATATAATATTTCGGCGCAGGAGAAATTTCCGTAACGATGGGTGACCCAAAGCGTCCGGACTGACCAAGGTTTTCCTTTGATAACCTGGCAGAGGCTTCCTGTTCCGGCGAATGAAAGTAAATCGCGGAACGATATTGAGTTCCCCTATCCGGTCCCTGTCGATTCATTGTCGTCGGATCATGACAGCCCCACAACACATCAAGTAGCGCTTCATAAGAAACCATGGACGGGTCGTATTCAACCCGAACCACTTCAGCGTGCATGGACTGCCCGGTACAAACATCTTCATAAGTAGGATTTTCAGTTGTCCCACCCGTATACCCCACCGAAGTGGATGTCACGCCCTTGGTTTTTTGAAAGGTCAGCTCCACGCCCCAGAAACATCCGGCACCAAAAGTAGCAACTGCCATATTGGCCTCCTAACTGCGGCTGGTGATTTCGATCAGGTGATACCCGAACGAAGTCTGCACGGGACCATGAACTGCTCCCACTTCTTCATTAAACACAACAGTGTCAAATTCTGGAACCATCTGACCGGGACCGAAAGACCCGAGGCTGCCACCATCTTTACCTGAAGGACACTCAGAGTGCTCCTTGGCCATGTCGCCAAAATCCGCCCCACCCTCAATTTTCGTTTTCAAATCTTCACAGGCCTCTTTGGATTTAACCAATATGTGCCGAGCTGTTGCTTGAGTCATAAAAACATCCTTTCTATTTTTGTTTATAAGTTCTGTAATAATAGCCCAAAAGAATCAGAGCCATAAATGCTAAAGCAGTAAAATGTGGCATATATTTCATGGAATACCACTCGGGAGAAAAGCGCACCGTTCCATTAATCTCACCAGAATAATGCTTCAACATTTCGCCATATTCTACCATCAAGCGAACGGGAAAACGATCCCGCTCCTGATTTTTCCGACGAAAGACGCGAATTTGAAAACTCTTATCTTCACCTCCGCGCATAGTAAACCCCATTATTCCCGAAAAGTCCTGTGCCTCTATGCCTGGTGGCAATAAAAGCATCATCCTTATATTTTTTATCGATTCCGAACGATTCTGAAGAAATACCTTCAGGATAGAAGAATCTAAATCGGTCACAGACTCCACGCTTCCTTCCACCTCAGACTCAACAGGATCTTTAAAAAAAAACGAATCTGTAACCAGAACCGATTGCTTGGTCCCACTAGTTGGATGCGTCCAATATTCCACCATGGCAGTCAAGGGATACCGACCCACCCGCATGACAGGTGGATGCTGGTCATTTCCCAAGGTG
>JAJDBH010000154.1 GCA_029261455.1 Nitrospinaceae bacterium | reverse complement strand
AGGGAGCCGGAGAGAAAAGCTTGTTAGCCATCGATTTGGCACGCCACGGATTGGGCCACTTGGAGGTAAACCCAATCCGTTGGAGGTGGCAGTGCCAGTTCGAATCTTCAATTATCTATAAAGCAATCTCCATGCCAATAATCTGCTCGGCAGAAAAAATATCATAACCAACTATAAACAAAGTACTTTTCAACCTTACGCTGAGAATTCTTTGAGTCAAAATTCCTTTCTATTTGTGCAAGTTTTCCCTACCCGGCGTCAATTTTTCCTGTTTTTGTAACCCGCCACCTCATTTGCGAAAAAAGTTCACCTCGTTTGCAACAAACTGTTTTCCGGAAATGCGTCAATTGTGTGACGATGGAGTGTAATCTTATGTTGTTCTAATGGTGATCGGCAAGAGATAATAGTGGGATCAACGTCGGCTTTCGGCTGCGACTTCAACAAAAGGCGTGAGAGGCCGGGAGACTAAATAATCTTGCTACGGCAAGGTTTCCGCAACTGGCTATATTATAAAGTTTTAAGCGGTTAGTCCTTCATGGACAATCGCTTTATTTGTTCGAACTTTTGTAGACAAAGTGTAGCCAGGAATTAAGGTGACCTCCCCCTCTTGTCTTATTTAAAGAGTATTGGGGCTGGTGTTTAGAAGTAGTAATTCACCACACAATCAAACTACTTCAGCTTTTCCATAAATACATCTTTAAGTCGTTGGGTTATTTTTTTTCTTGCTTGACTGCTAATTATGATTCTTTGACTCAAGTCATTACGCCCTCTAACTTGCGCACGGTTCTGACTCAACAATGCATTTGTTTTCTGATTAAACATATTGAAATTCTCTTCCAAGGTTTTAATTCTGACAACTAACTGTTCTCGTTCTAGTTTCCGACCATCAAATTCAATCCCATGAAGAAATGATGACCCATTTTTTGTAGACCCGGTTATTTGATTAATTTTCTCACAATAATTTATAGTCTTCACCAATCCTTCATCAAATTTAAGGTTTGCATCATCAAGAGTGCGTTGCAACAGATTTAATTGGTGATGTGCAATTCCGATTTCTGTGGCACTGGAGATACTTTCTAAACTTATGGGTTTTGCCGCATAAGAATGTATTGCACCTTTTTTCATCAGAAAACTCATGATATCTTTGTCAAGTTCTGCTGAACACAGCAATCTTGATGATAGAGGTGATAAGTCAGATACTTCTGAAAAAAACTCCATTCCGTTAATTTTGGAGTTCTGGAAATCGAAGTCCGACCAAATAACTGAATAAGGGACTTTGTTTGCTAGGATTAAATTCCTTGCACCTTCTGGGTGACTTGCAACATCGACCACGACATTACTTTTCAGGGGCAGTCCCCGTTTCATCAATAAAAGATGCTTCGGATCATCGTCTACAACAAGGACATGGTTATTTTCTGACATTATTAATCTCTAATTAGTCTTCCATTTAGGATGAACCAACCCAACCTAATCCTGTATTTCTCGTGATGCCAAGCTGCAATATAATATTTGGTCCATAAGCGTTGACTTACCCAAGGGATAAAACCTGGAAATTTGCTAACTATTATTGTGCTAATTGCCGAATGTAAACGACCAACTGCCAAATTTGTTCATCTTCAAGCCCATCGTAGGAAAGCATTTTTGTCCCCGGTGAACCATATTTTATTATTCCAAATAACTGGCCATCAGGAATTTCTTTCATAGTAATTCCGCACGAAAAATTTCTTGGGGGATAATCCAAGCCTCCCCATTTGGAACCCTTGCCATTCCCTTTCTCTCCATGGCAATCCTTGCAAGCCAAAGGTGCTCTGTGATGGTGATAGAGTACTTCCCCGACCGAAATATTCTCAGGTGTGGGTTCCAAAGGATTTTTTTTATGATAAATGAGATAAGAAACTGTTCTGGTGTATCGGGACTGTGGACAGACCCCTGGTGATTCCTCAAAAGATGATGAAAGTTTATTGGGGGGGGGCATGAAGTTTTTATTCAGAGAGGAGCTGCCTGAGGCAATTCCGCACAATAAAAATACGATTACTACAACAAGAAAACTTTGAACTATAAAACCTGGATTAGTTTTTAAAAGCTTTATCATCATAATATTCCCCATAATTCATCTTCTAAATATTACTTAAAGCCGCTCATTTAGTTAGGACTGTTTTTAAGGATTTCAAAATATTGTTTCTTTAAAGCCTTTAAAATGGGTTTGGTTCTAGTTTGGCCGAATAGATCAAAATCATCTTTAAATATTTGTTGAGCGGTCTCGATATGTTTGATCGCATTATTGCCGTCTCTAACTTTGTCGTATGCCTTCCCAAGGCTGAAATGAGTTTCAGGGTTTTTTGGGTTCAACTTCAGGGAGTCGCTAAAAGCATGAATAGCTTCTTGTGGTTTATTTAACGCCATATAAAGACTTCCGAGATAAAATAGGGGAATAGGATTGTCTGGATTATTTTTAATCATTTCAATATAACTTTTATGCTTTTCTTTAAGCCTTTTAATTTCCTGTTCCCGATACAACTCCCCATCAATAATAGTCTCCTCTATGTAAAGCCCATAAGGGTCGTAACCTGTACCTTCCTGAGCCAGAACCAAGCCAGGCTGCCCTAAACAAATCATTATCCCCAGCATAGTAAGTAGAAAATTGAATTCGTCTTTGGACATACCCCTTCCCCCTTATCCTATTAAAGCTTTCAATTAGTTTAGGCCAAGAGGGTTTAAATTAAATCACTCTAAAGGGTGATATTTGGATTTTTGTATGAGAAATAGTTATTTCAGGACAGAATTCAGGTGGCTACTGACAGGAAGGGGTCACGAGATGGCAAGTTTAAGAAGTTCTTTTCGTCCATTTATTTCCAATTTTTCATAAATATGTTTGAGGTGGGTTTTAACGGTATTAATACTGATGAAAAGTCTAACCGCAATCTCTTTATCCGACAAACCATTCATCACCAGGGCAATAACTTCTTTTTCTTTTCTTGAAAGGGATTTTTCTTCAATTTTATCTAACAAGGTCTTACTAATCCCATGAGCCAAATTCCCCCGTTCTTCAAAACAGTCGGAAACCCTTTGCAGCAACTCATTTCGGTTGTAGGGTTTCAGGAAAAAGTCAGAGGCCCCCAGGCGGATAGCTTCAATCGCAGAACTTCTGGTTCCATAACCAGTTAGAATAATTATTTTTGTATTAGGTTTTAAACCTTTTATCTCTTTTGCGATTTGAATTCCGTTTAAACCTTCCATTACGAGATCAGCAATTACCATGTCATGTTTTGTCTGCCGAAAATGGTTTAATCCCTCGTCTCCATTTTTTGCGGTATCCACTTTATAGCCCTCGTCAGTCAGGTCTTTGCTCATCGTATCGAGAATCAACAACTCGTCGTCAATTATTAATATCGATTGTTTGTTCATTTTCAGGCCTCCCTTCTAATGGGAGAATAATTGTAAAGCAGGTTCCTTCATCAATTTTGCTCTTAGCAGTTATGGATCCCCCATGATTTTCAACAATACCATAGCTAACTGACAACCCCAGCCCTATACCCTTGACGTCTGACTTGGTGGTAAAGAAAGGATCGAAAATTTTTTCTAAATTACTTTTGGTAATACCCTGACCAGAGTCTTTCACTTTAATTTTTATTTGAGAATTCATCTGTTCTGTGGAAACACTAATTTTTCCAGAACCCTTGGCATAAGATTCCTCCGCATTTTGAATCAGGTTCAGAATCACTTGTTTGATCTGGTCAGGAATAGCCTTTATCATTAGAGTCGGTTGACAATAGCTTTTCTCCAAAGTTATATCTTTATCCTTTAAGTTTTTACTCAGCAAAACAGTAATTTCATTTATGGCCTCATGGATATCAAAAATTTCAAAAACGCCGGTAGAAGGTCGATGAAAATCGTTAAGCTGTCTTATCAGTCTTGCGATTCGGTTACACTCATTCACAGCAATACTAGCGGAATCCATATAACCTTTCTCCATAGGAACTTTTTCAATTAGCCTTTCCAGAGCATTACGAATTCCACAAATTGGGTTATTAAACTCATGAGCGATCGAAGCCGCGAGTCTTCCCGAGGCAGACAGCTTTTCGGAATGAATCAATTGCTGATTGGTCTTTCCCAGTTCGCTTTCGGATTTTTTGTAAAGCAGACAAAGGATGGCAGTTACCCAAATTGCAAGTAGAGCTAAAAATCGATTAAATATAACCTTCCAGAGTTCGCCACCAGGAGGTGAGAAATAATACCCAAGAATGTTGAGAAGAGAACCTGCAATAACTGAAACCATGATGAATCGTTTTCCTTTAGACCATAAACCTAAAAGTACTAATACGACATATGGCACACCACCGGCAACGCCTAATGGGATCATTAAATCCCCTGCAAATATTCCCCCGGCAATAGCTATAGCCCCGAGAATTAAACCCGTTTCTTTACTTGATGGAGAATTAACCATATTAATACGTTACCAATAATTAGGTGGAAATCCTAGAAATGGCTAACATTTTGATTTTAAATAATGAATGCAAGGTGAAAGAAAAGTAGGGATTTGGGGTGAGAGGCCGCAAACGATCTTAAATTATCAGATCAAGATTTACACAAGCTATCTTGTTTAATGAAGTTAAAGCTTGCAGACTCCAAACCCTCTTTGGAGTTTAACTTAGACAATTATGGGCAATTTATTGAGGAATATTTCGTTAATCTGGTATAGGCAGCTATCGGTTGAGACCGCCGCCAAAAGCGGACGTTCACGGGAACTCTTTTTAACTATAGAAGTCTAATTCTGACGGTGCTAAATTCTTGGTGATTCTAGGTAAGGGCAAATGCTTCAAGACCTTTTTCACCCACTTCTTCTCTTCTGTCGCATCCTCTTTTATTGTGATCCTCTTCTCCTCAGATTGTATTCACTCATCCACTCCTGTCCAAGCCTATAAGCCCTGTTGACTTGGTCAGAAGTCATTTTTTTTTGCAGAATATCTCTTCCATAAATCGCTATTTCAACCCCATTTGCTCCTGCTATGGCAGACCACTTGAGAGCTTGTACAAAATCCTGATTAACCCCCATACCTCTTGCATATAGGCTCGACAGATACCATTGGGCTTGGCCATCCCCCTGCTCTGCTAATAACTTAAATTTTTCAAAAGTAGTTCTATATTCTCCTCGGGAATAAGCACTCAAACCATCCTGCATGTCATCTGCATAAACTGGCGCAGCCCCCAAGAGCAGTATCAGAATTGTTGGAATCAATCGTTTCATCTTTTTCATTCCTCACACCAATTATGCGTTTCTCTCTCTCCACCATACTTTACAGCCATTCCAGCCACAATCAGCTTACCAGCCAGACTCATTCCATCAACATATACATCAGCAGCTACTTTAAAATACTTCCCCTTCTCCACGTTCTTTAAGTTTATCTGCTTAGCATCTTTCAAAATATCTGAAACCATCTGTTGGGCCTGTTGAGCGTTGTACGTTTCCTTATTGCATCTTCCTTTTATCTCTGGCGTATCAATACCATTAATACGAATGGATATTCTGAGTGGGTGGGGGCCGGGAAGGTCAAAGGTGATTGTATCACCGTCATAGTTGCGGACATATACAGCTCCCTCAAAGTCACCGAAAGATTGGGCAAGGGAAGTGGATGGTAGTAAGAGGAAAGGCAGAATTAGAAAGATGAGTCGCTTCAAAGGCTACTTTTTTAAGTTAACAATGGCCTAATACTATTTTAGGAGGCGGATATTGTCAAACTGGATGGCAAGGGATTTGTAGGGAACAAAAAACTACCAGAGTGTGTGGAGGGAACGCGGTTCCTCAGAATTTAGAGGAGAATTTGAGTTCAAACTCTTTCCGCAACACACTCTGGCTCAAGTTGGGAGGACTGCCCTCCCTGTCCTACATATTTAATTTGGTGCCTGTTTTTAGGGTTGTCAAGTGATGAGGAATAAAATCTAGTGCAATATTATCTAAATTATAAGTACAGATTGTCCGAATATGGAGGTGTAACAATGGGACAAAGAAGAGAACGTGACAGAAGGCAAAGGAGCAGGAGGGGCGGAGAAATTCCCGTTGAGATAAATACCGCTAGTGCAAGTATTGCTAAACTCTTGATCTAAATAATTTTTCTGGATACTCAAACCCAATCGCCTTAAAGGGAATACGGTTTAACCTTCTAGCCAGTGATAGCATATTCAAATTGGCCAATTTTTTACTGATATGAACTTCAGTTTTTATCTGAACGACCATATCATTCATTAATAGTTCACCATTCTTTTATTCATCCATGAACTCATCTTTGAGTTTCTGTATTAGTTTGTCTCTTTCGGAAATTTTATTGTATGTTTCATCAATCCTAACAATCCTGTTTTCTATAGTTAAGTACGACTGTCTTAAATATCTCTCAAGATATTTAAGTTTGAGGTGAAAATTACTAAAGACCCCTGAAACCCTTAAACCTTTATCTTTCCAATTAAGTTTCTCTTCCAGAACAAACTGTTTTCCCAATACAGTAGGAAACTTGTTCAGGACTTTTCCCGTAAGAGATAACAAACTATTTAGTTCTGTTTCTCTATTTGTTACATCTAAACTAGAGTGATATGTGAATTTATCAATAACATTATTAAATCTCTCAAGATTGGTTTCTAACTGGTCTTCTCTGATGGAATCAGTAACATCAAAGAACTCATCCAATGCATTTATTTTGTGATGTTCAATTCCAATGTCTATTGCACTTAACATGGAATCAACCACAGAAATAAGAGATGTACCACATAAATAGGATTGAAGTTCACCTGATCTGACCATTGATTGTAGTTCTGTATTAGAGAAAAAATTTGAACGAAGTATTCTTGATGAGAGGGGTGAATGTTTGTTACAAGATTTCAGAAAATCTCTGCCGTTGGATTTCTTAAGATCATCTGAAGACCATATGACTGAAAAAGGGTCACGGTTTTCAATCAACTCAATCCCTTCTTCAGGAGAATCAACATGAATCATTTTAATTTTACCATCACTTGAGACGGCATCCAACAACCCACACATAGTAGAAGATTCTTCAACAACAAGAATTGAATTTGATGGTGAACTCATAAGGGTGACTCTTAACCAATTGAGGTTATCTATTATTACAAATTTCTAATTTCTTTGGCATAGACCTCTTGCTAATGTAGGCCTATATTTTAGATTTACACCCCCCCTCAATGACCGAGAGATGGACTTTTTGTTGTCTTGTGTTTACTAGGGCTTACAGGTCAAACTGACCACTTTTTCTCTTCAAGATCACCGTATGCATTGGGGGCTTACATTAAAGTGAAGTAGCTAATCCAAGAAACAAAAAATATAGCAATTAGTCCTAATCCATATTTGACAATTGAGCATGAGTCCATTTGATCTTCCTTAAATAAGTGGACAGTTAATTAAGCCACATTCTTTTTCTAAGCGAGCGAGCCTAACGAAAATATAAAGTCCTATATAACCTCCAACCCCTTCTCGTCAACCAGTTCCTTCAACTCTTTTCCGGCCTTGAAGAACGGTACTTTCTTAGCAGGAACTTCCACTATTTCCCCTGACTTAGGGTTGCGAACTGTTCTGGCATTTCTTTCACGAATACGAAAACTTCCGAAGCCTCTTATTTCTACCTTGCCTCCTTCGGCAAGTGAATCGTTGATACTTGCAAGCAAGGCGTTGATAACCGCTCCCACCTCTTTTTTATTGAGCTTGATTTTATTTGCGACTCTTTCAACCAAATCTGCTTTTGTCATTTTCAGTTTCAATTCATTTAAAGCGGTATCAATTCTTTATTTATTCTAAATGTGGAACTACATTCTTGGCTAAATGGCCCTTAGCACCCTTTTCAATCTCATATTCTACCGATTGACCTTTATTTAGAGCCTTGAATCCTTCAACCTGAACATCGGAGAAATGCACGAATGCCTCACTTCCATCCTCGCCCAGAATAAAACCATAACCTCTGTCATTGTTGAACCATTTCACAGAGCCTTTAGACATATGAACTCTCTCCAAATAATTGTTGAACCAGTATTGACGAGTTAATAAATTTCTTTTAACTAAGAATCTGTTTTTAATTGTTTGGCTGAAGCAATACCCACAAACTCCCCGGCTTGATTGGTCACAGCAATATGCTTTTCAAGTTCGCATAAGCGCGATTACTGATTCGCAGCTGAGCCTGCGGATTTGTTTTAATTATTATCAACTTCAATTTCTGCGGCGATCCAATCTTCCACCGGATCTCCTCCTATAAAGTTGCGATTCGCTGCTCGGTAATAGGCGGCTTCCTGAACCATTTGATGGCGGTCTACTAGAGTATTGTTCTCATCGTTTTTGGATGATGGGCGTGATTTCCTGGCCGTGTTTTTTTCAGGTTTTTTATTTAAAGCCTTTTTAATTTTTTTAATCATCTCTTGCTCCTAAGTGAAAAACGAGATCTTCGTGGTTAATGTGTCAATTTAAATCCCGATTCCAACAATTTCTCCTTGAAGAAAACAGGGTTACAAAATAATGAAAGATTTAAGTCCGACTCAGTAAACGCTCACCCGGATTTTTTGTTCTAAACCAATCTTCGCTGGGGTTTTGTGTTTTCCACCTCAACGATAACAACTTCCTCTTTATCTCGATCATCCCGAGAACCTTTTAATTCGTCCAGATTGTGTTGAATGCTTACCAATATTCGGATAACTTTGTGGAAGTCCAACAGGCTATTACTGATATAAGTTGCATGATATTTCTTCAACTCTTCTTGATATTCAGAAAAGAGGGGATTGAATAAAATGATCAGGCGGCCAGTGAATTGTAAAGAATATATTTTTTTTAATAAGTCTATAATGTTACCGCTTGTCAACTGAAGTCCAAGGATGACCACCTCCGGACGATATTCTTTGAAAGCTGCAATGATGGACTGGACATCAGGTTTTTCCAACAGAACCTTTATTCCAAAGACCTGGGTTTGCAATTCCATGATTCGTTCCCGATAAATCCAGTCTCCTTCTGAAATAAGCACCCTCATAATGTCTCCTTCAAGTTAGTTGCATTTTTGTCAGTTGAGACAATGCTCTCGGAATATCCGAATCTTATTAGCGTAAAATCAATAAGAAGAGATCTTCTTCCTCGATAAATTCTGGACATCACAGTCCCGATGGGAATTTTCAATTCTCTTGAGATTTGCTTATAGGAGAACTGTCGAAAATAAAACAATTGAAGGGGCGTTCTCAAGTGAACCTCTAAACCTTCAACTTGAGATCTCACCTTGCTAGAAACTTCGTCCTGCAAACACTCTCTCTCAAGACAACTCCCATCCGTCAGGTGATTGTCAAAATCCATATAGTTCACTTTTATAAATTTTTTATTTTTTGAATAATCTTTGCGGTAGAGGTTTAAAAGGATAGCAAACAGCCAGTACTTGCTTTTGGATGTATTTCTTAATTGCGAAAAATTTAGCAAGCCATGAAGCATTGTGTCCTGAGTGAGATCTTCCGCATGATCCGCATCCCGGCAAAGCTGTAAAGCCCGGGTATAAACAGCGCTCCTAAAGGGAACGATCAATTTTTCCGCACCACTTATCATGAATTTCTCCAACTTCAATTATTGACAGGAGAGAGGGCTGAGCCTAAAAAATCAAAAAACTGCCTGGGAGATACAAGTGTTACGGAATCCTTACCCTGAATGGATGCCGCCTCTAACATAAATTCAACCGAGTCCATGTCTGTAAATTTTGAATCGGAGATTATGTGGTGGATATTTTTATGTTCCCTCAAAACTTTGAGACCATCCTGTGCATTAGGAGACGTAAAAACCTCAATTTCGATTTGGGTCAGCAAAGCTTTAATGAAAAACATTAAATTTATATTTTTTTCTATAATCAGAGCGGTCACAGGAATTCTCGATCATTCATTTTATTAATAAGGTTCCAGTTTTTTAAACTTCAATATTTCTTCAGATTGCCTTTCGCTCATCGATCACAAATTTGAACAGCACACGCTCAAATGGTCTTATTAGGGGCTGCAAAGGAGCACCTTTACATCTATGGTGATTTAAGAAAATGCTTTATAGTGCTGATAAATTCACGACGTATTTTTTTCTTGTAAAAGCTATATAGATACACATTGAGTTATTGGAATCACTCAACCCTATCGTTATGGAGGAGTCCACTTGTCGTGTTAAAGAGAAACCTTAGATAAACATTGTTGTTGGATTACTTAATCGGATTATGGCAGGATTGCAAGAATGCACAACGTAAGTAAAATAAGTATGGAATAGGTATATTGTCTAGGGGGTGAAACAGGGAGGCTAAATGGGGAGAGGACACTAAAAATACTACTTTTGGCTAGGCGTTAAAACCTGAGATGATTAGAAAATTTTGTAATTACAAATGACTACTATTCCATTAACGCTTCCTAATAGTACTCCCAGCGTAGAAAAAGGCGTTGCACGAACCAACGCATTGGTAAGACCCCTGCTTTCGAGGCAAGCCCATTTCTCTGAGCTATTAAACTTTTGTTTTACTAGGTCCTTCGTTCTCCTTTTCTTCTATCGCAAAAACGGAAGCCTACTTGAACGGGAATATCTTTCTTTCTTCTATCACCCTGTCTTCTGCTATTGACTCTTCTTTCCTGTTTCATTTTTTTACCTCCAAACCTAACTAATAGCTCCTTTCTATTAAGGTAAGGTTGCACTAGCTAATCGGCAACCCACTCCTTGACAACCTCAAAAATAGGCACCACATTTATTAAGCAGGGCAGGGAGGGCAGTCCTCCTAATCGAGCCAGAGCGTGTTGCGGAAATGGCTTAATTTTTCCACTGTTCGTGGTGCGTTAGCAAAGAGAAGTCAGTTTCCCAGCTGCATGCTCTGGTGTTCCTTTTTCTCTTATCTGCCTACTTTTCATGTGGTTTTAAGCATTTTGCGTGTTCCGTAAATTCCATTGAGCTGGCTGAAACGAAATCAGGGGAATATGAAGGCATGTGCCTGAACCTACTATTGTTCGCGGTGGTGGGCTTCTTCTGGTTCTTGAAATCGAATAGCCTCGGCAAATTCTTCATAGCCATCTTTTTCTGCATATTCAGCGATTTTCAGAAAAGTGTCATTCATATCAATTGATTTTGCTGTTTCCGTTGAGTCGTTAATCATACTCCTGAGCTCATGAATCAGTTTCACCTTTGTATAGAGGAACAGCTCCTCTTCTTCCAAGCAATCCGCTATTCTTTCCCAGAATTCAGACACCGGATTCTTCTTCATGACCCAGCCTCATCAAAAGTATTGAAATGTTTGGGTTCTCAAGTTTAATATAGGTTCTGTAGGGGCTTTTTTCTAACTAAATTTGATGGGAGTTATGGTGATTTCTGTTGTTACATGCAAAAGCCATTTGTGTGATCTGGAGAGATTTGAAAATGGGTTGTTAGGATTGCTCAACCCACATTGCCATATGCTTCTGCATTTTAAAGGTTATGATCTGACATCTGACAGGAATGTCTTGAGGTTTATTGCAAGTGATGCTTGTCAGGATGCCACTAATGAAGGGGGGAGGAATTGGATTATTTGCAGACACTGCATTTAGTAGGCACAACATTGACGGCAGAACAGCGAAGACACATATTACTTGCATGTTGCGAGGGAATATTGTTTAGGATGAAATTTTTCTTGTCGGACTTATATCTCTTTTAAATAGGTGAATAGTAGCAGGAGGAGCGGGCTAGTATCTTAAACACCACTTTTCTTACAATAGATATCTAAAAAAATTGATGCGTGTAAAGGAGTAACACTATGAATGGAAACGAACAGAGAGAAAAAATTACCGTACTTCTTTTTAAATTTGGATTGCCTGTATTTTGCGCCTTTTTAGTGATGCTATGGTCCTCTACGCTGCTTTGGGCAGCTTGCCCTCAGCCCCGAAATACCAAAAATGCCCCAGAGGAATATTATAAGAAGTTAAACCCATTAGAACCAACCATGGAAAACATCTTGCAAGGGAAGAGCATTTTTGAGGAAAAGGCTAAACCCTTGGCCTGTAAATTTTGCCACGGATCCAAGGGAGATGGTAACGGCATCATGGCCGTAGGACTAACACCAGCTCCCAGAGACTTTACTTGTGCACGGACGATTGACGGTGTTCCTGATGGTCAGCTCTTCTGGATTATCATGAAAGGGGCTCTCGGCAAAGGCATGCCTTCTTATGAAAAAAACCTGGATGATACCCAGGCTTGGCAAGTGATTCTTTACGTTCGGAAACTAGCTAAAACCCGTATCGCCAAAATTAGGGCCTATCCCGATCAGGTTCAATAGAATTAGTGAAAGAAAAGCATCTGCTTGGTGAATGAGTATAACTTGTTTACTATTCTTCCTAATCTCTATAACATGCTCTAGTGATTGACAATATTCAATCCCCTAAAGACAGTTATTGCGGGTTCAATGAGCTTTGAACATACATGGCAATCAAAAGAGTCAAAACCAAGGCACCCTCCCCCAAGGCTTCTGCCGAGTCGAAACGCAAAAAAGCTACCACGGCATCTACTGGTAAAAAGAAAATTCCCAGACTGGCTGATCCCCAGCCAACACGTAAAAGAGCGACCCAAACCAAAGTAAAAAGTAAATCAAAGACCAAATCTAAGGTCAAAACCAAAACCACCAAAGTTAAAACCTCTACCAAAGAAAAGTTTAGCCGAACATCTTTCCCCATTGTCGGTATAGGTGCTTCAGCCGGGGGGTTGCAGGCTTTTGAAGATTTCTTTGCTCATATGGGTTCAGAGACAGGAATGTCATTTATCGTCGTGACGCACTTGCATCCCGAACACGTCAGTGCGCTCCCTGAACTCATTGGGAAATGCACTGGCATGGAGGTCTTGACAGTTAAAGATTGTATGTCGGTAAGGCAGAACTGTATTTACCTGATTCCTCCCGGGGTCAACCTGTCTATTTTTAACAAGACATTGCATTTAGCTAAATTAGTGAGGTTGCATGCTTCACCATTACCTATTGACTTTTTTTTCCGCTCCCTGGCAGAAGACCAAAAAGACAAAGCGCTCGGAATTATCCTTTCCGGCACCGGTACGGACGGCACACTGGGCATACGGGCGATCAAGGGTGAGTCTGGTATGGTCATTGTTCAGGATATAAAAAGCGCCAAGTTTTCCGGGATGCCTCAGAGTGCCATAGATACCGGTCTGGTGGATTATATTCTTCCCCCCCACAGGATGCCAAAACAGCTGGTCAAATATGTTAAAGGTCCTTTTTTGAGCCCTTCTCCTGCGACTAAGCTAGAAGCCCCACTGAAAGATGCGATGCAAAAGATTTTCCTCCAGATTCGACAACGGACCGGCCACGATTTTTCATGCTACAAGAGTTCTACGATTCGGCGGCGTGTCGAAAGGCGGATGAACGTCCACCATATCCAGAGTCCAGCAAGTTACGTTCGGTTTATCCAGGAAAACCCGGAGGAATCCGATCTCTTATTCAAGGATATGCTTATTGGGGTGACCAGTTTTTTTAGAGACCCCAAAGCCTATGAGTTTCTCTCAAAAAAGGGGTTCCCAAAACTCCTGCAATCCAAACCGGAAGGCTCTGTGCTTCGCGTATGGATTCCCGCTTGTGCCAGCGGCGAGGAAGCCTATTCCCTGGCTATCGCCCTTCGCGAGTGCATGGAAAAGGTCAATCGTCATCTTGACTTCCAGATTTTCGCAACGGATCTGGACCTTCAAGCCATCGATATCGCGCGGACAGGAATTTATCCTGAAGGCATTGCTGCTGATGTCGGCTCTCAACGGCTGAAGAAGTTTTTTCTAAAAGAGAAAAACCGCTACCGTATCAGAAAGGATATCCGGGAAACCGTGATCTTTGCACCTCATAACGTTATAACGAACCCTCCTTTTACAAAATTGGATATGGTTTCCTGCCGCAATCTACTAATTTATCTGGAACCTGAGGTCCAAAAGAAAATATTTAACTTGTTTCACTATGCTTTGAAACCCGAGGGAATTCTTTTTCTGGGCTCTTCCGAGACGATCGGAAGCCAATCCAATCTATTTAAGCCTACCAGCAAACAATACAAGGTGTTTTTACGCCAAAAATCTAAGAACCCCTTGCGAGTCCATATAGATAAAATGCCGCAGAAGCTGAGTAAAGATGAATCAGAAAGAGAAGAGAGTGAAATTGAACGACCCTCTTTAAAAGCCCAACCTAATATTCTCGATGCGGCGAACAGGGTTTTTCTTGAACATTTGATACCACCAAGTTTAATTATTAATCATCAGGATGATATCATTTTCATTCACGGCAAGATCGAACCTTTCCTCGAAATGCCCCCTGGCCGACCCAGTAAAAATATTTTATTGATGGCCCGGGAGGGATTGAAGGTTGAGCTGATTTCGGCCTTGAGGCGATGCAAGAAAAAGAATAAATCGGTAGATGTCAAAAATATTCCCATCAATTATAACGGGAAACTTATTTTGACAGATTTAACCGTTCAGAATATTTCCAAACCGCCTGAGCTCCATGGCTTTATGTTGGTTGCGTTTCATGCAACGAAATCCCAGCCCGCATCCCTTGATAAGAAAGAGCCAAAATCAAAAAAGAAGAAGGAGGAGGCAGACAAACTCAAGAAAGAGCTTCAGTACACCAAAGAAACCCTGCAGAGCGCTATTGAAGAACAGGAAACCACCAATGAGGAACTCAAGTCGACTAATGAAGAACTTCAGTCCACCAATGAGGAGCTTCAGAGTTCCAATGAAGAAATTGAGACCTCCAAGGAAGAGATGCAGTCGCTCAATGAAGAACTACAAACCACAAATATGGAGCTTCAAACCAAGCTGGAAGAGCACTCCCATGCCAGTGATGACATGAAGAATCTTCTGAACAGCACCCGAATTGCCACTCTCTTCCTGGACAACGGTCTGAACATCAGGCGCTTCACGCCTATGACGAAAAAGATTGTCAATCTGATAGACTCTGATGTGGGACGACCCATCAGTGATATTTCTTTTAACTTTAAATTTCAGAGCTTCATAAAAGAATGTCGGGGTGTGGTGAAAACCCTTGCCGTCAAAGACCGAGAGGTACAAACAAACGAGGGAGTTTGGTATTTAATAACGATCATGCCCTATAGGACTTCTGAAAACAGGATCGATGGCCTCGTCCTGACCTTTGTGGATATTGACCAGACTAAAAGGTCTCAACAGCTCTATCAAGAGTCCAAACAGACCCGAAGGCTAGCGGCGGTTGTCCGGGATTCAAATGACGCCATTACGGTTCAATCTCTGGATGGGAAAATTATAGAGTGGAACCATGGAGCTGAGAAAACATATGGATACAATAAAAAGGAAGCCCTGAAAAAGACCATTTATGAATTGGTCCCTTCAGAGCTCCATAGTCAAGTGAAGAAACTCTCACAGAAAATTGCAAAAGGGAAAACCATCAAATCCTTCCTGACAAAGCGAATCAGCAAAAAAAAGAAAATCCTTGAAGTCTGGGTAACGGTAACGGCGTTAAAAGATGAAGCTGGAACTCCCTACGCCATAGCCACCACCGAGCGTGATGTCTCAGGAGTAAAATTAAAATGACGGGATCAAAAACAGGAAAGAAAAAGAAGGGATCCCAAAATTATGAGAATTTGCGCAAGGTCGCAGAGGAGGTCATTAAGAAGAGTAAAGGTGATCTCAAAGAAACCAGCACAAAATTCAAGGGTATGCTTGAGGAATTACGCATTTATCAAGTCGAACTGGAAATACAGAAAGAGGAATTACTCAAAACAGGGCTTGAGCTCGAAGAGATGGGGAACAAGTATGAGTCTCTCTATGAGTTTGCCCCCTGCGGATATCTGACCCTAAACTCAAAAAAAGAAATTCTGGAAGCGAATAATAAGGCCGCTACTTTGCTCGGTATCCCAAAAGAAAGACTGGTCGGCGAAAATCTTGTGACCTTTATCGCCCCGGAGGACCAGCCCCGGCTTGTGAAATATTATAAACAGATCAAACGGGCCACAGGTATTTCCGGCCTCAAAGTTCACAACCACCCTCCAGGAGCTTTGCATGTTGAATTGGAAACTTATTTCGAGTGTCGATCCAAAGGCAGTTTTTACCAGACTACTCTAATCGATTGTTCCGAACGAATAATAACTGAGCAGAGACTGGATAAGCAGCAAAGGCAACTTAAAATAAACATTAAGGAAGTGCATGATAAAAATACTGCTCTTCAAGAACTCTTGAGCCAAGTTGAAACCGGGAAAACAAAGATTCAAGAGGCGGTCACTTTCAATGCAGAAAAACTTTTGATTCCTCTGGTAAAAAGGCTGCGGGAAAAGGAAAACAAGAAAAGTGTTAAAACATTCGAATTGTTGGAAAAAAATATAAAACAAATCACATCGCAATTCGGACTGGAAATCTCAGGTAACCTGGTAAAACTCTCCATTAAAGAAATTGAAATTTGCAACATGGTTCGCTCAGGTTTTTCGAGCAAAGAAATCGCCTCCAGCTTTGAGATCTCTTTAAAAACCGTGGAGACCCATCGAAGAAACATCAGAAAAAAACTGAACATCGAAAACAAAGAGGTCAACCTAACCTCTTATTTAAACTCCATTTAACACCCTTCCACCACCAACCCTTAGTTACCATACCTATTCCATACACACTCTTCTTCCGTTGCGCATTTCTGGTTTTCCGGCACAATCGCATTAGTACTCCGACGAAAGGGCTTCTCTTTAGAGTTCTTGTTTCTCATACTAGAAATCGACTCCGAATAAAGCGATTGAGCCAGGGGTTTTAGCTCAAATCGATATCTATATAGTTTTAGATTTAAAAAACTAGCTTTTCATTTTCACCGTACCTATAAATTTTCAAACTAAGAACCTCGTAGGTATTGGTCTGCCCTTTTGACCTAGAAGCCAAACAAGTGAGATGACAGATGATCTGAACTTCCGGTGGACGTTCATGAAAGCATAAATACCAAAAGTTCAGCCTTTAGAATTGTTGGAAGAAATGAAGGCTCGTTAGTAACAATAACCATGGAGAATTCTGATGAATGTTCTGGTTATAGAAAAAGATGTCACTTCGCTTTCGTTTCTGAAAGATTTACTAACCCATAGTGGATTTGAGGTTCTAACTTCTAAAAATACGCAAGAGGGCCTCGAGGTTTTGGGGGAGAATAAAGATATCAATTGCATAATCTCCGATCCTGAATTTTCAGATATAGACACGGTTGAATTTGCAATTCAGGCCGCTTCTATTCAAGACAAGGATTCTGTAGCAATCGTATCTCCCAGGCAATTTTTTGAATTCCTGGGGGCAGTCCTTTGAGAGTTTGATGACGAAAGAGGGAAATGCCATCAAGCGCTTGGTACTTATTATTCTTACTATTGGAATTGGAAATATTGCATGAACAATATTTCTAAGAAATTAATTGTTCCTTTCAGGAGCTCGGTTTATGCCAGAGCTTTGCCGGGACACGGATCATGCGGAAGACCTCGCCCAGGACACAATGATTCAATGAAGTTGCTAACTATTAAAATAAATCCACACGCTCAGCAGGGAAACAGTAACCACACTTAATTGATAGCCTGGGTGCAAATACCAGCTCTTACCAATTTTATTCACTTATAAGAGGATTTACTCATGGCTTTGACTGAAAAAGTAAAATCGTATCATAGCGTTGACATGAGTTTTCTCGATAGCAGTTGTGATCTGTCTTTTAATATTTATTATAAGACTATATTTCAGAATGAATCCCGGTACGTATTATTCGCCAACAAAGATCCTGTTTACCGGGATAAAGTGCGTCTGCTTCTGGATGCAGAAGATTTCACGGAACTTTATATTGATGAGGAAGACCTGCTAGGTTATTTCCAGCATGCCACAGAATCCCTCCAGAGTTTTATCCTTGATAAAGAAGTTCCCATTGAAAAAAAAATCGCGCGCGTTTATGACCTTTCCAAAAATGTAACCAAACAATTCTTTGAGTCCAACACCTCTCCAGATATTCTCCGGTGTTCGGATCAAGTGGTTGAATTGATGGAAAGCTGTATAAGCCAAAAAGAATTTGGGTTTCACGCGCTTACCAAAATCCTGGAGAAAGATTATTACACCTATACCCATAGCATCAACGTTGGGCTTTATTGCATGACCTTTGGCGTGAAGAGCCAGCTACCGGCAGGAGACATCCACGAATTGGGATTGGGAGGGATGCTTCACGATATTGGGAAATCCGCAATTCCCAAAGAAATTGTCAATAAGCAAGGCAAACTGACTGAAGAAGAGTTCACCTTAATCCAAAATCATACTAATAACGGAGAGGAAATTATAACGGAATTAGGGTGTTATGGAGAGAAAGTTCTGCAAATGGTGGGCCAGCACCACGAAAAATATTGCGGTGGTGGTTACCACCGTGGACTCAAACAAGAGGAAATTTCTCCTTTCGCAAGAATATGCAAGATATCAGATGTTTATGATGCCTTAACCACCCGCCGCTCCTATAAAAGAGCCTTGGCCCCTTTGGAGGCACTTCTCATTATGAAGCAAAAAATGGGCGAGGAGTTTGACCCTCAATTTCTGAGCTCCTTTATATGTTTCATGGGTCCTCAATGACCTACACCCATTGATGTAATCATTAGACAAATCACCGAACTACTGGCATATCCATGCTGACGAAAGACCCGAATATTTCCTACTTTTCCATGGAAACTTGATTCGATCCCAAAATTCCTACCTAACATACCCCAGTGCCTGCAGGCGATGATCAGTTTCCTCTCGATCTCGTCGACCGTGTCCTTGGGCATCGCGAGGCCTGCGGTATCCACGACTCGATTTGTCATGAAGATCGGTTGAATATAACCTTCCTGGCCCTGACGTTCAGTCATTACATTAATGGGGTCGCCAAGAAGCACTGTGACGTATCGCGCCTAATGTTCCCTTCCAATGACATCAACTCTATAACCAATGGAGTTCATGCTAAAACCTGGGTTTCGGCACCATTTGCACAATTATTCGATCAGTTCATTCCTGGGTGGAAGCAGCAAAACTCTAAAAGTGCGTGGGCCTAATTTAGGGGGCTTTACACCACCACATAACCCTTAGTTGCCATACCTATTCCATACGCATTCTTCTTCCGTTGCCCATTTCTGGTTTTCCGGCACAATATCATTAGTACTCCGATAAAAGTGTTTCTGTATAGATTTCTTGTTTCCCATACTAGAAATCGTCAACGTATAAAGCGATTGAGCTAGGGTTTTTAGCTCAAATCGATACCTATATAATTTAGATTAAATAAAACTAGCTTTTTATTTTTACCATAAATTTTCAAACTAAGAACCCCGTAGGTATTGGTTACCCTAGAAGCCAGACAAGTGAGATGACAGATGAGCTGAACTTGCGGTGGACGTTCATGAAAGCATAAACACCAAAAGTTCGGCCTTTAGAATTGTTGGAAGAGATTAAGGATCGTTAATAACAATAACCATAGAGAATTCTGATGAATGTTCTGGTTATAGAAAAAGATGTCGCTTCGCTTTCGTTTCTGAAAGATTTACTGACCCATAGTGGATTTGGGGTTTTAACTTTTAAAAATGTTCAGAAGGAAATATCAGAAGTAATGAGCATACCCATGGGGACGGTGATGTCCCGAATTTACCGTGGTAGGAAATCCCTTGTTATTGGACTTGCATTTTTGGGCCCCATACATTTTAAAAGCCTTTTTAGTAACTCGCAAACTCTTAAATAAATCAGAGGAGGTTATATGAAAGTACTTATTTCTGAAGGAGACTGGATTTATCGAGAGCGCATAGTAGATTTGCAAAACCAGGTCTTTGGAATACAGGTTCTTTTGGAAAAACCTGATGCCCTGCCCGTCATTTTAAAAATTAAATCTAGCCAACCTGATGCGGTCATTTTCGGCACTGATTTTGTTAATGGAAATATCATTGATGTAATTAAAAACATACATCATTTACCGTTTATTCATCACATGATCATTCTGACTACTTATAAAAATTCGCATTTTCAAAAAGAGCTACTGGAATTTCAGGTGACCTACATCCCAGATACCCTACTGGGTTTTAGAAAAATTATCGAAATATTGGTAGGTCTTCAACATAACCTCACCAAATTAAAAAACTATCAATACGAACGAGAGGAAGAGGAAATAGTATTTACGGCAAAGAAGAAAGCAAACCCCCGGCAAAAAATAATTTGGAGCAGAAACCCGGGTGAGCGTCTTTTAAGTCGAAGACATTGAACAAGTATTTTGTTGAGCTACACCTTCTCTAAGGATAGCTGCTATCAACCATAATACTTTCGAGAAATTATCATCCTTTATCAAGGTGTTAGATTTAATTAAAGAGATTAAAAACTTATTGAAAGAGAAAGGGAAAGGCATGAAAACTAAAAAGACAAGCATATCAAAAACGACGTCAGAAAATAAAAAAAACATTAAAAATAAATTATCTAACAATGGTAATGATGGCGGTAGCCAGATGGATCGTCATAAGATGATACAGGAAGCCGCCTATTTTCATGCAGAGGAAAATAAATTCTCTGGAGATTCAGTGGAAGATTGGTTGGCTGCCGAAGCAGAAATAAATGCTCTTTTAAAGGGAAATATTACTTAGAGGGAAAACAGTGGCTTAAAATTATACAGGTTATTTTTGCCGAGAGACCGAGGCCTTCAATTTACAAACGGCAGCATCCTAGACGTATTAAAAATAATTAAACCGGCTCATAAAACCACTGTCTCCAACCCGAGCCATCTCACAAATATTGATATTGCTGGAATCGAAGCGGGTACTTTCTTTCTCTTTTTTTAATGGACATTAACACAGTTTATTTCGGCTGACAGACATGAACTATTCTGACGCACATAAAATTAGTTTCGATGAGCTTTTTGTCAGAATAAAATCTTCGTCACTGGGGTTGCCTGATAAAGAAGTTTCAAGAAGACTTGAAAAGTATGGACCCAACATTATCGAACGCTCAAGAGGACCTTCTCTCCTTTATCGTTTCGTCTCACACCTATTGAATTTTTTCGCCATTCTCCTCTGGGTAGGTGCCATTCTGGCCTTTATCGCGGAAAAAATATCTCCGGGAAATGGGAATGTTTACATTGGCATTGCCCTTTCGGTGGTAGTGGTTATAAATGCAACATTTACTTTTCTTCAAGAATATCAGGCTGAAAAAATTATTGAGAGCTTTCGCAATATGATGCCTCTCACTATAGAAGCACTCAGAGAAGGAAAACGAAAAGAAGTTTCGTCTGATGAAATAGTTCGTGGGGATGTGATTTTCCTTGAAGAGGGTGACAAGGTTCCCGCTGATGGCAGGATCATTGAACAAAACTCACTAAAGGTAGACCACTCTTCACTGACGGGAGAATCCGAGCCTCAATTGCGGTCACTAGAATGCACCCATGAAAACATCCTTGAGTCCCGCAATATGGTTTTTTCCGGAACCTCGGTTCAATCGGGTAATGGGTTGGCAATAGTCCTTCAAACAGGAGGGAACACCCAGATAGGGGACATCGCTAAACTAACGCACAAGACCAAAAGGATTTCGAGCCCGTTAAGGAAAGAGCTGGATCATTTTATAAGAATAATTTCCACAATTGCCATCTTTTTGGGTTTGATATTTTTTGCAGTTGGGCTTTCCCTGAGCAACCAGATAATGGCCAGCATGATATTTGCTATTGGTATTATTGTGGCCAATGTTCCTGAAGGACTTCTACCTACGGTAACACTTTGCCTTGCCATGGCATCAAAAAGAATGGCCCGAAAAAACGCGATGGTCAAACGACTAGATTCCATCGAAACCCTCGGTTCCACCACCGTCATTTGTACCGACAAAACCGGCACGGTTACTGAAAATAAAGTCTCTGTTCGCACGTTGTTTTTAAACATGGATGAGAGAAATATCCACGAGAACCGGATTGATGAATTATCAGGCTTAACTGAAATGCTTCAAGTAGCAATCCTTTGCAATAACGCGCGACAGATGGATGAGGGTCAGTTTCATGGTGACCCTACCGAAATCGCCCTTTTAAAATTTGCGCGAAAGTACGAAAATATTGAACAAGTTCAGGCTGACAATCAAAGAAAGCTGGAACTCCCATTTGACTCCATACAAAGAAAAATGATTTCCGTCAATTATTCGAACGATTCGGAAACAGCCTATCTCAAAGGCGCGCCTGAGGTTGTACTGGAGAGATGTTCAAATCTCATTGTTAAAGGCCGAGTGATCCCTTTTTCCAAGGCAAGCAAAAATTATATTCTGCGTTATTACGAAAGGTTTGCATCGCGCGGGGAACGGGTCCTTGGGTTTGCCTTCAAGTCAGAAGCTTCAGACCTTGAAACCGGATTCACCTTTATCGGGCTTGTAGGAATGATGGACCCTCCAAGGCGAGATGTGTCCGAGGCTATTCTAAAATGTAAAGAGGCTGGCATTAAGGTAATCATGATTACCGGGGACTACAGTGTCACTGCGGAAGCAATTGCCTCAATGGTCGGAATGGTAGAACGTCATAAAGCCAATATCATGACTGGAGATACTCTAAATAACTGTAATGATGTCGAGCTTAAAGAATTCCTGAACAAAGACCAGATTCTTTTTACACGCACCACACCACTACAAAAACTTAGGATTGTCCAAACCCTCCAGAACATGGGAGAAATCGTAACGGTAACCGGAGATGGTGTGAACGATGCACCTGCTTTGAAACAAGCCGATATGGGAGTAGCGATGGGGTTGAGCGGCACAGAAGTGGCAAAAGAAGCCGCTGATATGATTTTATTTGATGATCACTTCTCAACCATTGTCAATGCCATAGAAGAAGGAAGGACTGTCTTTGGAAATATAAGAAAATTCATCACCTATATTTTAACTAGCAATATCCCACAGATTTTGCCTTTCATCGCTTTTACCCTTTTTGGCATACCCCTACCACTTACCGTTGTTTTAATTCTTTCAATTGATCTGGGAACAGACATTCTACCCGCCCTTGCCCTTGGGGTCGAATCATCCGAAGATGATGTCATGAAAAAACCACCCCGCCCCCTGAATGAAAGATTGCTGACCCCAGGCCTCCTTTTCAGATCTTACGGAATAATAGGGGTGATAGAGGCGACCTCAGGTTTTTTCTCTTATTTTTATATTTTGTATTCCAACGGATGGTTATGGGGCCAAAAACTAGCCTCCAACGACCCCCTATATCTTAAAGCTGTCACCGCATTTTTCGTCAGCATCATCATTTGCCAAATTGCTAATGTGATGGTTTGTAGAACCCAAAGAGAGTCCTTATTCAAAAAGGGGCTCCTGACAAACAAAATGGTGCTCATAGGAATTGTTTCTGAAATACTTCTACTTGAGATCATTATCAATAATGAAATTGCCCATACCATTTTCAGCACTCATTCCCTGAGTCTTCTAGAGGGGTTGTTAGCTTTGCCCTTTGCCATCCTGATAATTATAGGAGAGGAATGGCGGAAGTGGGGTTTGAGAAATTCCAAACAATTTGCTGTAAAATATCTGAACTGGTAGGTTTTTGATTAAGAGAAAATAACTCCAATGGTACATCCATGCTGACAACAGGACCAAAAATCGCATACTTTTCTATGGAGATTGGAATTGACTCCGAAATCCCTACTTATGCTGGCGGACTTGGGGCCCTCGCTGGAGATTTCATTCGCTCTGCGGCCGACATGAGGGTTCCCATGTTGGGCGTTACGCTGGCACACCGCAGGGGATACTTTTTCCAGCAGATAGATGCGACAGGGTGGCAGAAAGAAGATCCGGTCCATTGGATTGTTGAGGATTATATGACCGACACTGGAGTCCGCGCAACCGTGACAATTGAAGGGCGCGAGGTACATCTTCGAGCCTGGAAATATGAGGTATCCGGCAATAGTGGTTTTGTTGTCCCGGTCTATTTTCTGGATACGGATCTTCCGGAAAACTCTGAGTGGGATAGAACACTGACCCACTATCTTTACGGCGGTGATGTTCATTATCGTCTTTGTCAGGAAGTTATTTTGGGAATAGGCGGTGTACGAATTCTGCGAGCTCTCGGCTGCCACAACCTGCATCGATTTCATATGAATGAGGGCCATGCCAGCCTGTTAACTCTTGAATTATTGCAGGAGCATTTGCAAAAAGACAATCGATCTTTTATGGATATGGAACCGGAAGATAAGGAGGTGGTCCGCCGACAATGTGTGTTCACCACACATACTCCCGTGCCTGCGGGGCATGATCAGTTCCCTCTTGATCTCATTGACCGTGTTCTTGGGGATCGCAAGGCCTGTGGTATCCACGACCCGATTTGCCATGAAGACCGGCTAAACATGACCTTCTTGGCTTTGTCGTTGAGCCACTACATTAATGGAGTTGCCAAAAAACACGGTGAAGTATCGCGGCTTATGTTTTCTTCCTATGATATCGATTCCATTACTAACGGTGTGCATGCCGAAACCTGGGTTGCGGAACCATTTGCACAACTATTTGATCGTCACATTCCTGGTTGGAGGCAGGATAATTTTAGTTTGCGATATGCCTTAAGCATTCCAGGTGCGGAGATATGGAAAGCGCATCAACATTCCAAAAATGCAATTATCGAGTATGCGAATAGCGAAGAGAACGCTGGATTTGACAAAGATGTATTAACTATTGGTTTTGCTCGTCGATTTGCAACCTATAAACGTGCTGATTTAATATTTGAAGACCTCGAACGTTTAAGGGAAATTGCTCGGGATGTAGGTAAGTTCCAAATTATGTTTGCCGGGAAGGCACATCCGCAGGATCAAGACGGCAAATTACTCATTCAACGAGTCTTTGAGATCGGGAAAGCGCTTGGGGATGATATTCCTATTGTTTATTTACCCCACTACAATTCAGACTTGGCTCGTATGATGGCGGCAGGAGTCGATATTTGGCTTAATACGCCACAGCCGCCTCTGGAAGCCTCGGGAACCAGCGGTATGAAAGCTGCTCTAAATGGGGTCCCATCGTTGAGTATTTTAGATGGCTGGTGGATTGAAGGGTGTATAGAAGGAGTAACGGGATGGTCTATCCGGGTAGACGGCGAAGCACCTCAAGAGGCGAGTGATCGTGGTAAAGACGCAGATGCTCTCTACACAAAACTGGAGCAAATTATTCTTCCCCTGTTTTACGAAAACCGTAATGGTTTAATCGAGATTATGCGACATGCCATAGCTCTGAACGGTTCGTTCTTCAACACACAAAGGATGATGCAGCAATACGTTCTCAAAGCTTATTTCCCGTAAAACCCAAATAGTATTTCTTTGAGGTTTAATTAAAAGCATTAAGGGAGATCTCATCATGAGATTTAATGTTAAAGCATATGTGCTTGCTTTTTGGGTTTGGTGGGGAGTTGGTCTATTTTTATTCACATGGTGGATATTTATTCTTAAAGGTTCATTGGGAGCCCACTCAATATCGTGGAACTCATTGTGACCAAACCCCGTTATTTAGTCCAGTTTTAGGATTCAGTTTTAATAGTTCATAATTGTCCTTCGGATTTGTATCGTTTCCGGTGCTGGTGGTCGATATCCCAATCTCGTATGCGGAAAAATGGTTAAAAGGCTCCAGTAGACTGCCAATTTCTATGTCTTTGATCCATTGCCCACTCATACCTAAACCCTTTTTAAATAACGATTAAATGCCGTTAAAGGGACTTTAACTAAGTTTGGTTTGGTTTCCCTCTAGGGAGAAAGCAAACCACACTAAAGCCGCGAAGTGCCCTAACCCTCTATATTTCAGATAGTTTTAACCAGATTCTCCTCATATTTTTTCTTTATTTTTTTCTCTTTTTCCGTATAAAAGTGACCTTCTGGATCAAGGCCCTCAGTCAAAGCCCATTTCTTCTCTTGAACTGTGACCTTCCACCCCTTTATGGCTTTAAGGACGGTTGCTTTATGAAACCAATAATCCAAACGTTAAATCGTGAGACCGACGTTTCTCAAATTGGTCCTTATTACCATTGCCAAAATCCTGCGGGCGATC
>JAJDBH010000153.1 GCA_029261455.1 Nitrospinaceae bacterium | reverse complement strand
TTATTTTATAAAAACTATCGTAATGTATCCCGTTTCTCTTTAGACCTTTGGGTGATGAATTTGGCGATGCTCTCTTCCGATTCTGGGGTAATGTCATACCATTTAACTCCGGTCACATAAGGAGAGGATTCACTTTTTGGGTTTTTTCTTAAGTTTTTCACATCCGCCTTTTGCAACTTGAAACTTCCGCCAGCAGGGAGCTCTGCCGTTATATATAGCAGGTTTTGTTTGGTCACTGGCTTTTTATGACTGATCAATAACCCTCCCGAACTCATGTCCCGGATAACTCCAAAGTCTTCAAACTTCGTATCACCTTCTTCATAATGAAATGTAACTGGAATATTGGTTTTAAAGCGTGCAAACTTCCTGAGGTTATGCATATCAAAAGTACGAGGATATTCAATAACCAGAAGAGAAATCGCCTGAGCAAGAGCATAACTGGCAGAAGACTTGAAGTTGACAAACAATCCCTCTTTGATGAAGTGTATTTGTACCCCGGTTTGAGGAGCAACCCGGTAGACTTCAGCTCCAACCTTAGGCAAATCAGTGATCACATATTGCCCCTTCAGCCACCCTCGGACACAAACACTGAAAACCTCACCACGAATAGTGGCCGTCACTTTCTGTCCCATTACAAAAGGGATTTCATCGATTCTGATAGCCATTAAGCCAACAACCTCCAACGATTCATAACCCGTAAAACCAGAGCAACTTCATCTTATTCCTATCGGCAAGAAAACAAACTAAACAACCTTATGTCGATATACAAGAAAAAAAAAGCACTCTATTGAGATACAAGCAAAATTAGCGGTTTCTCAATGATTATGAGGCTTGAGGGGGGAGCTCGGCCGGAGAGGGGGGGTAGAGCTTAAAATATTTCTTAAAAACCTTCTGGGCGATGGGTGCCGCCGTAGCCCCGCCATGACCGCCATGTTCAATAATAATGGCTACAGCAATCTCAGGTTTTTCATAAGGCGCAAAAGCTACGAACCAGGCGTGATCCCGATACTTGACAGGTATAGCCTCACCCTTCTCCAATTCCTCATTGGATTTCATCCGAACAACCTGAGCTGTACCAGTTTTCCCAGATACAATTATATTTTTCAGACGGGACCTTTTTGCCGTTCCTCGATCACCATTCACGACATCGCGCAATGCCATTCTGATCTGTTCCAAATGATCCGGGTCTGCCCCTAACTGGCCTACGATATTCGGAAAAAACTCTTTCTTAACTTGTCCTTTCGGCTCCTCAATGCGTTTTACCAGATAAGGTTTGAGCAGAATACCTCCATTAGCCACGGCGGATATCATACTCACTTGCTGCATTGGAGTTACCAGATTAAAACCCTGGCCAATGGATGCAGAAATAGTTTCGCCCAACAACCAAGGCTCCTTCTTATTTAGTAACTTCCACTGAGTAGTTGGGACCAGCCCTCTTTTCTCCTGACTCAAACCCATATTGGTGGGGCTACCCAGCCCAAAACGTTTAGCATACTTAGCAATCGTATCGATGCCCAGCCTATGACCAATGGTATAAAAATAAACATCACAGGATTGCACTAGTGCATCATGCAAGTTCACGGAACCGTGCCCAGATTTTTTCCAACATCGATATCGGCCCCGGCCTAACTTGAAATGTCCAGGGCAATAAATAGATGTATCCGGTTTGATCACGCCCTCTTCAAGGCCTGCAAGTGCTGTCACTATTTTATAGGTCGAACCAGGAGGATATTGCCCATGAATAGACCTGTTCTGCAATGGGTGCCATTCGTCTGTAACCAGTGCATTCCAATTCTGGGGAGAAATTCCAGCGGCAAACTTATTTGGATTGAATGACGGGTTGCTAGCCATCGCAATGATTTCCCCTGTTTGCACCTTCATCACTACCACGGAACCATTCATATTCTTATCCACAGTTCCGGTCATTACCTTTTCTAATTCCTGCTGTACCCTGACATCCAAAGTAAGAATCAGATTGTTTCCGCTTTGTGGAGGTAGTTTACGTAGTGCCTTGAGCTCCCTGCCAGAAACGTCCACCTCAACCTCCTTATGGCCTTTTTCACCTCGCAAAACAGATTCATATATATTTTCCAAGCCGTTTTTTCCAACAAAATCTCCTTGCCTGTACTTGGGATCTTTATGGCTTTCCAAGCTTTCTTTGGAAATCTCTCCCAGATAGCCCAACGTGTGAGATGCCAGATTATTAAATACATAGTTTCTTAAAGGCTCAGCCTTGATATGTATTCCGGGAAGGCTCATATTATTTTCTTCTACAAAAGCCACCTCATTCCGGGAAATATCCCCTTTAATTAAAACCTCCTTAAAAGATTTGCTCCGCGCCATTTCCTTTTTTAGTTTCTTCCGATCAAAAGAAATTCTTTGAGAAAGTTTATCAAGGGAAGAAGTCAAGTCCCCGGCATCTTCAGGAGTTAGATACAAATTGAACGCAGGGCGGATACTAACTAAAGTTTCACCATTTCGATCCTTAATCATCCCGCGGTTTGCAGGCAGAGTCACCATTCGAACCCGGTTATTCTCTGAAAGCCCTGTCAAGTATTGCCATTTCAAAATCTGCAAATACCAAATACGCATCCATAAACATAGGAACGAAATCACAACAAGAATGGCAAATATACGCACCTTTTTTTTAATCGCGTCACTGGTTTCAGTGCCATAACGAAACAGAGTCATCTTGTCGTTCCCATATAAGAATTGGATGTTTTAGGCTGCACCCAACCATCAATTCTATCCAATACCACAAACATGAAGGGGCCAATCAGTGCGTTATAAATACTGCAAACGGGTAACAACTGATACAAAAAACCAGAGGCAACCTCGCCTTTCAGTATAGTTGCCATTGAGAAATAAAATACCAGGCCATCAAAAATAGAAGAAAAAACGAGGAATATTCCTATAGGTATTACACCTTCAACAAAAAACTTGTCCTTAAGCGTGGAAAAAAAATAAGCTATCAAGCCTTTCGAGAGCGTGTTCACTCCTAGCAATCCACCTGAAAGGCTGTCCTGAAGAAGCCCCAGTGTAATCCCAGCTCCAATCCCTCCGGCTCGGGAACAGCGCACTCCACAATAGACAACCCAAACTAGAATCAGGTCAGGGGTAACGCCACCAAAAGAAAAAAGCTCCAGCCAAGTGGTCTGAGCAGAAAACAAAAAAATGGCAATCAGCACCTGTGAGAAATAATACATAAAAAACCTAAGGCAAAAGGACAAGCACCTCTTCCAGACGTGACAAGTCTGAACTAGGGATCAAAGTAATTTCCTGAAATAGCCCCTGCTTCTTTCTAGCAACCTGAGAAACTTTTCCAATGATCAATCCCTTCGGAAAGATTCCACCTAGCCCTGAAGAAAGCACAAGATCTCCTACTTTGACGTCTGCAGTATTGGGAACAAATTTTAATCGGCATTCATCACCCCCCATGCCTACAACAACCCCCGACACTCGACTATCTTGAAACAAGGCATCTACAGCACTACGTCCATCAACAATCAAAAGTACCTTCGAGGTATTAAGACCAGCATGAATCACCTGCCCGATCACTCCGGCATCGGTAATCACAGCCAAGTGATCAGCTACCCCGTCTTGCGTACCCTTATTAATCACCACCACCTTCGACCATTGTGTGGCATCCCTGCCAATGACCGAGGCCACCACAGTCTTATTCTCCCAGTCGTCCTCATAAGCCATGAGCTTGGCGAGACGTTTTTGACTGGCAAGATGTTCGATGAGTTGGTTTTTTTCGTTTATCAGGCGCTGAACTTCCAGCTTTAGCTGGTCATTTTGCCTCGATACATCAACGAGAAACAAATAATGATTTATGCTATCGGAGACAGACTGAATGGTTTGGGTGAAAAAATTCTGAAATGGGGAAAGAATTACCCCTGTCATGGAATCTAGAAATCGAACGCCTTTTTCCTGTTTGACGTTCAAAGTCATCAACGCCAAGGAAAACAGCAAAATAGCAAAAACAAGAACAATATTCTTTTTGTTTTTATTTCCCTTGTTGGGCACCGGCTAGAGGGCAACCTTTCTCAGCAGTTTTGGATCACCCAACACTTTTCCAGCGCCCAAAGCAACTGCGGAAAGCGGATCAACTGCAAGGGTTATCGGCAGGCCAGTTGCTTCCTTGAGAAGGATATCTAATCCTTTAATCAGCGAACCTCCGCCGGCCACCACTACCCCTTTATCCACGATATCAGCCGCA
>JAJDBH010000152.1 GCA_029261455.1 Nitrospinaceae bacterium | reverse complement strand
CCTCATCGCGGTTCAGGAAATGTCTCCCCCTATAACGCTTGGGCATGGTTCGCTTGACTTCGGGATACTGCAGGGTGACCGGCGTGGTCAACATATTCCTAAATGTGACCCCCATGCCGATCAAAAGATTTTTGATTCCATCAAAAGTTGCTTGCAACATAACTCATCCCCTCAGGGAAACCAGATCACTTTTATCGTGCCAGTGATCATAAGATTCAATAAACATAATGGTAGTAGAACTTTCCAACCAAAGGTCATCAGCCGGTCATAGCGAATACGAGGAAACGTCGACCGCAACCAGATGAACACACACAACAGAAAAGCCACTTTACCAGCGAACGCCAGAATCGGCCAAACAGGCAGGCCATAAGCGTTCCACCCACCGAGAAACAATAGTGTCACCAACGCACTCATGGTCACCATATTGATGTACTCACCCATGAAGAACATGGCAAACTTCATACCTGTATATTCAGTATGAAAACCGGCTACCAATTCCTGCTCTGCTTCAGGCAAGTCGAATGGAGCTCTGTTAGTCTCTGCAATTCCGGCAATAAAAAACAATAAAAAGGCCAAAGGCTGAACAAGTATAAAGGGATAAGCTTCCTGCGCCTGAACCATATCTACCAGGTTCAAAGAACCCGTGAGAACGATGACGCTCAACGCCGAAAGTCCCAACGTCAACTCATAACTGATCATCTGTGCGGAAGAACGCAAGCCACCCATCAAAGAATATTTATTATTCGATGCTAATCCGGCAAGAACCATTCCGTATATGCCCATGCCTGAAATTGCAAACACGAACAAAATCCCGCTGTTCACGTTGGCTCCCCACAACTCTATGCTCTGGCCAAACACCTCAAACGGTGCACCAAAAGGAATCACCGCAAAGGCAACAATCGCCGTGACCACCACAATAGCCGGGGCGAGATGAAATAAAAACTTATCCGCTGAAGCTTGAATGATCGATTCTTTGAACAACAACTTCACGGTATCTGCCATCGGCTGACCAAACCCAAAAGGGCCAACCCGGTTCGGTCCCAGGCGAACTTGAAACCGCCCCATCAAACGGCGCTCCAGCCATACCAATGCAGGAACCACAGACATAATACCCACTGCAATGACTACAGCCTTGACGCTGCCCACGATCAGGGGAACATTCTCGTTCAAAATCAGAACAATGAAATCCCATGTCATATTGAATATTTCAGTTATCCAGTCCAAACCTTAACCACTCCAGAAATATTTAACGTTCTACCAAAAAAACTAAACTTTTCTAACTCCCACCCATGCCGGGCCACCGTCAACACCGACCAAACCATTCACCCCCTGCCAATCCGAAACTCGGGGCACTACCACACCACCAGGTTGGCAACGACCATTGACACTTGCTGTGGCTTCCAACGTGACATCTTCGGCGGTGAGTAAAACAGTATCGCCCTCTTTAATAGCAAGCTTTTTAGCATCTTCTTCATTCAAATGCGCAGTAAATGGCAAAAAGTGATGCGCCAGCTTCGAGGAAGCATCAAGAATTTTATCATGCGCAAACAAGAACGTGGCTACACGAAGCCGAAGACTTCCGTCTTCCCCAGAGCCTGTCGGTTGTTCAGCAATCGTCTCAGCAGCAGAAGCAATAGACTCTCGGTTGCATCCAGATTTGCCCATCGATTTTCTACTAATACCCTGATAGCCAGGAACTTTTATGGCAATTTCATCTGTGACGTCCAAAGACTTTTGGTAGTTGGTTTCATCGCCCAGCGCATTGAGCATCAGGCTGATGATTTTCCAATCTGGAGCATGTTCCGCATCCAAGCCACTCTTTCTAGCCTGCACCCGACCTCCAATATTAGTAGTAGTGCCTTCATCGTAACCGGGACCATTTGAAGGAAGAACGAGATGCGCCAACTCAGTCGTTTCGGTTTCCAGCATGTCATGCACCACCAGAAGATCCAACTTCCTCAAGGCATCGCCAACCCGCGATCCTCCGGGAAAGTCAACCACCAGATTCGAACGATGGACCAACAAGGCTTTCAATTCTCCTGACTCAGCGCGGGCAATCATTTCCAACGCAGAAAGTCCATTTACAATCGGAGCATTTTCTCCCCATAGTTTTTTTATTTCTTCCTGATCCGTCAACGCTACTCCACCCGGATAAAAATCGGGGACTAATCCCATATCCATTGCACCGACCGCATTGGTCATTGGAGCCGCAGGTATTGCACCACATTCCATGGTCGGAACTTTGGAGATTAAATTTAAGAGGCGTTTTACTCGCATAACCGCATCGCCAGAAAGTGCCGAAGGATTGTACACCACGCAGATCTTCATGCTGGAGCGTACCGTCTCGACCAACGCCTTCATATCTTCTTCAGAGATTCCGGTTTTTTCCAGACTCGCATCTTGAGATGGAACAGGCTCACCTAACTCGCGTGCCAAGCCATTGGCCAGGGCATCGATAGCCAGAGATTCAGAACCCACTTTGTATTGCACTGATTGAGATGAGTATCTATGCAACGCAGTTTTTTGATCGTTCAGACTCACCAACCGGGTTGTGCCGCCGGTCACTGCTTTTTTGATTCTAAGATCAAGAATGGGCAATTCTTCCGTTGGGTCACTGGCTATCAACAACACCACGTTAGAAGTTTCAATCTGCTCAACTCCATAATGGTCAATAGGAAGACCCGGTGTATCGCGATAAGACTTGTGATCTATATTGTTTGAGCCCAACCCCTGACGAAACATTTTTTGATAAAGATAATTTTCCTCGTTCGTACCATAAGGTGAGCCTATAAACCCAACGCTTTCGGGGCCGTGTTCTTCGGCGATTTTTTTAAATGCCTCGGCCACTTTGACAGCTGCCTCCTGAATGGTGCAGTTATGCGGAAAAGTCGGAAAGGACGTTGGCTTGCCACTTCCCACACTGTTTTCCCGGGCAGTCAGAATTTTATTTTTACTGTGCAGAAAGCTGTGGCCCCAACGGCCCTTATCACAAATCCAGCCATCGTCTACCGCATCATTAGGCCTTGCTTCAACACGCATGAGTTCGTTAAGTCTCGTCCCCATTGTGATATTGCAGTTGCACCCACAATTGGCGCAAAGCGTTTCGGCATTGCTCAAATCCCATGTTCTGGCTTTGAAACGAAATTCTGTGTTGGTCAACGCCCCGACAGGACAAATATCAATAACATTGCCTGAGAAGCGAGTATCGTAAGGTTCGTTATTAAACGTACCGACCTCATTATGAAAACCACGGTTCAGCATGACCAGCTCTTGGCCCTGCTCAATACGCTCGCTATAAGCGGTGCACCTTTGACATGCAATACAACGTTCCCGATCAATGGTGATAACCGGACTGAGCGGAGTTGCCTTGGCATTATTATGACGATGAAACTCCATACGAGTTTCAGGAGGTCCGTACTTGAAAGTGTTGTCCTGCAAAGGACATTCGCCGCCCTTGTCACAGACTGGACAATCGAGAGGATGGTTGAGCAACGTGAATTCCAAAACACCCTTCTGCGCTTTTTCCACTTTTTCGGTCGTGGTTTTGACCACCATATCCGGCATGACATCCATCGTGCAGGCTGTCATCAGTTTTGGCATCTTCTCGACTTCGACCAGGCACATTCTGCAACAGCCAAGCGGCCCAATCTTCTCGTGATAACAGAAAACAGGGATATCCACGTTGACCTGCTTGGCCGCATCCACCACTTTCGTGCCTTTGGGAACCGTGACCGATTTCCCATCAATAGTTAAAGTTATTTCATTGTCAGACATAATTGCCTCAAACCGAGCCTACCGGTGTGTTTTTAAAATATTCTTCATACTCAGAGCGAAAATGCTTGATGCTACTCATAACTGGAGCAACACAGGCATCAGCCAGCGGACAAAATGTTTTAAATGCCATGTTGCCACAAATATCTTCTATCTTATTGATGTATTCCAGTTGACCTTTATGCTGCAAGATCCGCTCTACAATTTGATGAAGCCAGCGCGTTCCTTCCCTGCATGGCGTACATTTGCCACACGACTCATGCATATAAAAGCTGATTAAACGCAAAGTGGTCTCAACAATATTGGCTTTATTATCTATAACGATCAACGCTCCCGACCCCAGCATCGTGCCCGCAGCCGCCAAAGACTCGTAATCGTAACCAACGTCAACCTGGTCCGCAGGAAGCATCGGGACCGATGAGCCACCCGGTATGAACGCTTTCAGTTCATTGTCATCACGGATTCCTCCAGCCAGGTCATAAATGATTTCCCGGGTCGAGGTCCCCATCACCACTTCATAGTTACCTGGTTTTTTCACATGACCGGAAACACTGACCAGTTTGGTGCCTTTGCTCTTTTCGGTGCCCAGTGCCGCGTATTTTTCCGCGCCTTCGTTGACGATATAAGGAACGACACAAAGAGTTTCAACATTATTGATGACTGTCGGTTTGGCGTATAAACCTTCGACGGCGGGAAAAGGAGGTTTCATTCTCGGCTCGCCTCTACCACCTTCGAGAGAATTTAGTAGAGCTGACTCCTCACCACAGATATAAGCCCCGGCACCAAGATGCGTATAGATCTCCAGGTTGAACCCGGTCCCCATAATATTTTTACCCAAGTAACCTTTGGCGTGCGCCTCTTCAATAGCCTTGTCCATGATAAAACTTAAGTCATGGAATTCCCCGCGCATATAAATGTATCCGGTTTCGATCCGACAGGCGTAGGAACATACAATCATTCCTTCAAGCAGCAAATGCGGATTCTTCAGCAGAAGTTCGCGGTCTTTACAAGTCCCCGGCTCTGACTCGTCAGCGTTGCAACAGAGATAACGAGGGAACACATCTTTAGCAAGAAAACTCCATTTTAATCCTGTAGGAAAACCAGCACCCCCGCGCCCACGCAAGCCGGAAGCTTTGACTGCAGCAACAATCTCATCAGGCTCCTGATCAAAGGCTTTTTTCAGGGACTGATACCCACCTTGTTCTTCATAGACCTTTATCGTATGAAGGTCCTTCATATCTTTATTTTTAAAAAGAATTTGTGTCATCCGTCAGTCCAAAGAATCGAGAATCTGATCAATACGCTGCTCAGTCAAATTCCCATAAAAAGTGTCGTTGACGCGCATCATCGGCGCGTTGGTACAATCCGCCAAACATTCTTCCCGGTGCAGAGTAAACTTTTCATCGGGTGTTGTTTCGCCGACCTTGATGTCGAGCTTATCAGCCGCATACTCCAGCAGCTTGTCGCAACCGTTCAACTGGCAACTGATATTGATGCAGAAAAGTATCATGTACTTCCCCACCTTCTCGGTGTGGTACATCGTATAAAAAGACAGAACCGACTGCACATAAGCCGGCGAGCAATCCAACTTTTGACCGATCGCCACCATGGCCTCCGGTGAGATCACTCTCTCCGCACGCTGAACAAGAGTCAGCAAAGGCAACATCGCTGACTTCTTAAAAGGGTACTTAGACAAAATACCCGCAATCTCTTCTTCCTGTTTTTCAGAAAATGTAAACCCAGACATCAACAATTCTTCCTTATAAAAATTCTTCCGCCTACCAGCGTGACGCTGGACCCAATTAGCTACAACTATCTACGGAACTAAAACCATCTTCAGGCATTAACAGCCCATACCCTTCCGGGCGTGGCCCGGGCTAGCGGTCGACTTCTCCCATAACAATATCGATACTTCCAATAATGCCAACGACATCAGCGATATAACATCCTTCCATCATTTTGCACATACCGGGAATCGCCATAAACGAAGGTGCCCGAAGCTTGACTCTGTAAGGAACATTCGTGCCATCGCTGACAATATAAAACCCTACTTCACCCCTTGCGCCTTCGATGGGCACATAAGTTTCACCTTTCGGGACACTGATCCCTTCGGACACCAGTTTAAAATGATGGATCAATGCTTCCATACTGGTGTGCAAGGTTTCCCGAGGAGGTAATGAGACTTTGTTATCCGGTGTTTTATAATCGCCCGTCGGCAACTTTTCCATAGCCTGCTTAATGATGGACCTGCTCTGGCGCATTTCCTCAACCCGTACGCGGTAGCGATCATAAATATCACCATTCTTTAAAACAGGGACATCAAAATTATAATTGTCGTAACCGCTGTAAGGTCGGGATTTACGAATATCCCAATTCACTCCAGAGGCTCTCAATGCCGGCCCACTCAAACTCCAGTTGATGGCCTCTTCCCTTGTGAACGCGCCGATGCCTTCAGTTCGGTCAATCCAAATGGGGTTTTTAGTCAGCAGTCTTTCATACTCATCTACCTTGGCAGGGAAATAATCAATGAAGTCTCGAATGCCATCCAGCCACGGCCGAGTTGCATCTCTCGCTACGCCACCAACACGAATATAACTGGTCATCATACGCACGCCGGAAATCTCTTCATTGAGATCCATAATCATCTCGCGTTCGCGCCAGCAATAAAGGAATACCGTCATGGCGCCAATGTCCAGAGCATGTGTTCCCAGCCACACCAAATGACTGGCGATGCGGGATAACTCACACATGATGACCCGAAGCGCATTCGCCCGGTCGGGAATCTCAACACCCAATAGTTTTTCCGTCGACAAACAGAAAGCCAGGTTGTTGCCCGGTGGGTTGAGGTAGTCCAGCCGGTCGGTCATCGGAATGACGTGAACGTATTTTTTATTTTCGCAGGTTTTTTCGATGCCGGTATGCAGGTAGCCAATTTCCGGTTCGGCGGTCTTAACCACCTCACCATCCATTTCAAGAATAACGCGGAAGACCCCGTGGGTACTCGGGTGTTGGGGACCCATATTCAGGGTCATAGTGTCTTTATCGCGCTCCAGTAGTCCTTGTTCAGTTACGCTCACAATTCGCCCTAACGAGTCGGTGGTTTCGATTTGACCAAGTCACTTTTAAAATCCCGGTTATGCGAGAAAGTAACGGTCTCTGTGGTCAAAGGATAATCTTTTCTAAGCGGGAAGCCTGACCACTCTTTAGGCATGATCAGCCGTTCATTTTTAGGATGCCCTTCGATATGAATGCCAAACATATCGAATAACTCTTGTTCAGGATACAACGCACCCTTCCAGAGTTCCGACACAGTCGGCACAGATGGATTGTCCTCATCTATACCAACACGGACACGAATGGAATGCTGATGATCAATGGAGTAAAGGATGTAAACCGCTTCGAAACGAGGTTCACGTTCTTCATTGAGGTAATCCACCCCGCACACATCAGACAGGTAATCGAACTTCAAGGATGGATCATCCTTGAGAAAAGCCGCAACTTTTTGCAGGCAGTCAGGAGCCACAAAAATCACCGCGTCACCTTGCGGCAGGGCCGTATCCTGTATGGCATCGGTAAGGCTGGACTTCACCTTCTCAACGATTTCCTCACTCGTCATGCCACCCTCTTTTTGGCTTTGTCGGTGCCCGCTTCTGCCATGATCTTTTCCTGCAATTTGATCACACCATATAGCAGAGCTTCAGGGCCAGGAGGACATCCTGGAACATAAACATCCACCGGCACCACACGGTCCACACCTTGAACTATAGAATAATTATTGAACACCCCTCCGCAGGAAGCACAGGCCCCCATGGAAATTACCCATTTCGGCTCGGGCATCTGATCGAAAATTTGTTTTAGAATCGGTGCCATCTTCTGCGAAACCCGGCCCGACACGATCATCAGATCTGCCTGACGCGGAGAAGCACGGAAAACCTCAGCCCCAAAACGTGCCGCATCCCAACGCGAGTTAGCCATTGCCATCATCTCAATAGCACAACAGGCCAGCCCAAAAGTCGCGGGCCATAAAGCATTCTTCTGCGCCCAACCGACAACTTTGCCCAGTTTGGTCGTCAATACCGTGTCGTATAAGGACCCGGCGTACTCTTTGTCCAGCGCCTCGACGGCATCCTGAACATTCAATTTAAGATTATTAACTTCAGCCTCGAAAGTTTCGGCGGCGTCTTCAATCAATCCCATTCCAAACCTCCTCGTCCCCAAATGTAGACGTATGCGATTCCTAGAATGACTATGAAAATGGCCATTTCTACCAATCCGAACAATCCCAGTTCACCCAATGCCACTGCCCATGGGTACATGAACACCACCTCCACATCGAAGATGATAAAAAGCATGGCAATCGTGGCAAACCGCACCGGATAACGGCCCTTGGCCTCTTCGGTCGGGATGATACCACACTCATAGGGGAGCAATTTTTGTGGGCTTGGGTTACGCGGACCCAGCACCGTAGACAGAGCCAGCAAGGCCCCAACCACAACAAGCGCAACCACTCCGAACAAAGAAATGTAGAAATATTCAGCCATTTAATACCTTAATGGGTCCATCTCAAAAATACCGGGATCGCTTCTTCATATTAATAGCGACCCCATCCACTTGCCGGGTAAGTTAAAACCCCGTTTAACATTAATATGTTAGCACCCCTTAAAAAGATCGGGTGAGCAAGTCACTGGAGTCGGGATTATATCAGTCTGCCCTACCCTGTCAATAATTGATTTACCGAGGAATACCAACATTATCCCAGCCCGCATAAAATCTGGAAAACCTTTAATTTAAATGAGTTAACGAGGTTGAAAAACAGGGGCTTGGGGTGGTTGCTGCATTGACCAGCAAAGGCAGGACACGTTGCCTGCAGGGCCACTCACTCAGTGACGTTTTTAGGCAGTTTAGGAATATTCGATGTGCAGGCGGTAGATGAGACCGCTGGGGTTGTCGCCAGGCTCTTTGGCATCGGGTTGGGCGTAGCTGATCAGCTCGAAGCTGATGGTGTTTTCTCCTGCCTGAACATACTGGTCGATGTCGATCAAAAATGGATCGGGATATTCTGCCCCGCCGTATTCCTGCTTGAGACTGACATTGTTCACCGAGATATGGCAGGTGTCATCCGAGCGCAGCAGGATGTCTGCTCGACGAATAGCGCTGGGGTTATTGATGGGAAGCTCAAACTTGAAGCGGAATTTATGCTGACTTCCGGTTTTAGCTTCTTCCAGGGAAACCGCTTCACGAATCCAGATCCACTGGCTGCCCTTGATGCCATGCCAACCACTTCCCATCTGGCAGATGGAAGCCTTGTTCCAGGCTTCTGAATCTGTATCGTAATATTCGGTTTCACCACCACTACCCAGAACCAGAGTTTTAGTCTTGATAGAACTGGGGTCCGACGCCTCCAGATCCACTTGTTTACTGTCTTCCCACATGATTTCGTTCATCTCTTTCCAATAATCGAACATGCCATTCTTTTTATTGACCACTAACATACTTGGCCGGGGAGTACTGCGGCCCAGATAAGGCCCAATGTCAGCCACGATCACCCCTGAAGTACGCTCTGGGTCTATCGATATAAAAGAATGTGAAGGAATGGTGTCATAACTGTGAACAATCAGTTTTCCTGGATTATCAGGCGAATTGTCCTGCTGAATTTCATCATGGAGTTTCTGCAATAAAAGCAGGGACGTTTTTATTTCGTTCACAAACGTGTGCTTGCCGCCGCCCTGCTTGGTGATCAACTCCACCACCGGAGAACCAGGGTCTATGAGCAATAGACGGATTTTAACCCCGCTCAATACTTTGTCTTTTATTAGTTCCCGACTTGCGGTTGAAATCGACAGTAAGGAGGAGCCTCCTATAAAAATTTCTTCTTTAACATTTTTGAACAACTCCTCAAACGAAGTGGCCTGGGCAAGCTCGGAGCGGTTCTTATAGATTCCATGAATACCCAAACGAACCGCATCGGGATTAACAATCTCCTCCAACGCTTCTTTATATTCATTGAAGGTCAATTCCCGCAAAAAAACTTCATAACCAAGTGAAATCACCCCGATCAGGGAAATCAGCAAGGCAAACTCGCGAACCGGGTGCAACCAGATACTGTGCGAATCGAACAACTTCTCAGAGCCGATATAAACCCCGGCTCCGACCACAAAGATACCCACCGCCAGAAACAGGATACGATCACGCACCCATTCGCGAATATTCACTCCGCTATTTTTTACGATTTTGGTCATTTTTTATAAGGCTTTTCTAAAAAGGTGGGGGTGAAGAGCAACCCGCTCATCTTTGATATTACAAGATTAACCGGCATATCACAATTTATAGTTTCACCTTATTTGTAAAACAATTCTGTTTGGAAATGATTAGGAAACTGTTGAATTCAACTCAAGCCCGACTTGCGCCGTAAAAACCAGTCCATCACCAGAAAACCTACCATCAGGCTATAGGCCCACCAGTTATCCCAAAGAGAGAAAGATCGACTATGACTTTTGACCTGCACATCAGGATTAGCAAACTGATAAGCACTGAGGTCATCACTGCCATTAAGAACACGGTGCCTGCCGCCGCTTATTTCGGATATCTTTTTCAGCAGGTATTCGTTAATAAGAGGTTTTTCAAATTCCGCAGTATCCTTCAACACTGAGAACATAATTTCCTCTACCAGAGATTCCCCTTCCAGATCAGCCTTTATTTGTGCGGTATAAAATCCTTCCTCATCAGGAAGAAACGGGAAGACTCCTTCGCCATGCTCGTCAGTTTTCAATTCATTTACAGGGCGAGGTTCTTTTTTGAGAGGCTGTAAGGTCAGCTTCACCGACGTATCGATAGCAGGCTGATAATTTTTTTTCAGTAATTTAAACTTTATCAGAACCTGCTCCCCTTCCTGATACCGCTCCTTATCAGACTCCAACTGAAGTCTTCGTGTTTCTGGCTCTGCAATCAGCCAGTCGATGATATTATTCCAGAGTCTTTCGAAGTATCTGCCACTGCCACCACTTCCCACATTCCTGAAGTTCCAGTTCCACATCGAGTCAGTACCCAGTAAGGCGGTTCGTCCTTCGCCAAAACCTCCGACAACCAGAAGGGGAGCAGCAGAACCCTTGGCATGCTGGACCAGGACATGCGCATTCTTATCTGGCAGCAACCCTTTGTTGATGCCCTGAAATTGTGGAAGCGAACGCCATACTTCCTGATTTAGATCTAGATCTTTTTCCAGACGCAAAATGGGATGCCGGGAATACTCCTGACTCAAGACAGGTCGAAAAGCCTCGTCCACAAAGGGTCGATTGATCTCTTCAAAATGCACCGGCAAAATCTCTTCAATAGGAGTCCGCGAATAACCTCCACCTTGAAAAGAAAGATCTCCGCCAATCATTAAGAAGGCCCCCCCGTTTTGCACATATTTTCTGATATTGCCCAGATACTTTTTGTCTATAAAAGGGTCGTATTTGAAATTTTGAAAAATAATCAGATCAAAAGAACTCAGGTAATCGTCAAACAATAAATTAGATGGGAAAGGGATCAGGCTTAGCTCTGTCGTCGGGGCCTCCACATCATCCCCTATATTCCTGAGAATGAAAAATGACAGTAAGTCCACTTTAGGGTTGTGAGCAAGAACCTCGCGCAGATACCGGGAGTCCCACGAAGGACGACCATTGAGATGCAGAACTCGAATCCTATCTCTCACCACATTTATTTCGAATTCTTTTTCATTGTTAGCCAGAATGAACTCACCTGAAAACTTTGGAAGGCTAAGGGTATAAATTCTTTTCCCTGCATTTTGAGGTATGAACTCCAACTCTACTTCATATCGTTTCGTGTCTTCGCGCACCTCGACTATCTTTGAAATAAGATTATGGTCGCCCTCTTTCAAAACCAGAGGAATGTTGCGGTTTCCCATTGCAGAAGAAAACACGGTGAGGGAAATTCTAAGAGGCTGTTGCACGAAACCAAAATCTGAAGCTGAGACCGCCTCAATTGCCAAATCTTTAAACCCTTCATTACTCCCGGCTTGCAGCGTATGAACAGGACTGCCTAAGGCCTTGATTCGCTCGACCATATTCCGGGAGATTTCACCGAGCTCTTGCGTTAAATCCCCACCGTCCGAAAACAGGAAAACCCCTTTCAGCGATGATGGTCCCGGATAACGCTCGGCCAACTCACCAAACACATGAGTTAGATCTGTAAAAGGCCGATGCGGCTGATAATGAGTTTCAACTGCTCCAGCCGCCACCTTTTCGATATCATCGGAAACAAAATAATAATCCACATTGAAGTCTTTACCCAGATTCTCAAGATAGAGGGCGTTAGACGCCAGAGCTTTTTTTATGAGATCTATTCGTGGAGACTCATCCGTTTTTATGGAAAGACTTTTACTGTTATCAAGTAAAACCGCTATGGAGTTTTTGAGGGACTGACTTTTGCGGAATTCCAGTTCAGGCTTTAACAGGATCACCAGCAACAGCGCGAATGCCGCCACCCTGAAAACGAAGAGAAGAAGCTTTCTGGAGCGAGAGCCAATTCGGTTCAAACTGGTCCAGAAAAACCAGAGCGCAACAGGGATCACAACACCGAGCACTGTGAAAACCAAGACCGGGTCTTCCGGCGACCAATGTAATTGCCATTGGTTATAAACTTCCGGGTCTATTCCCAACAATTTCGCCAGCCCGTTCATTTCGGATTGTACCTGCGCAAACGTTCAAGAATGATGGGCAAATGCACCATGTCCTTTTTATAGTCCAGAGTCAGCGCATACATGATGATGTTAACGCCCAGGCGGATAGCAAGCTGTCTCTGCCTTTGCCCTCCCGCTATCACATCATAATTCCAGTGTCCCAACTTATTACGTGACCATGCCCCCCCCTGATCGTTGGAGCTGTATATCAGAACAGTCCTTCCCTTAATGGATATCCCTTCCAGATACGGCTTGACGATGGACCGACCCGACACAGTATTGAGCAAATAAAAAGATCGAAAAACTGAATGGTCACGCTGAATTTTCCTGAGAGGATTCTGCGGAAACAAGGCAGATATCATTTTACGGACGGAGGTATCGAATGCGGAGTCAGTCTGAGCGGAGTTGTCATCAATAAAAAGAAATCCACCATAACTCAAATAATTCCGCAAAACTTTCAGGTCCTGTTCCGGGAAAGGATTGAATTCTTCATCACCGCCCATATAGATAAATGGGTGCCGGAATAAGTCGGGGTCAGAAATGTTCAGCGCTACCGGCTCTCGGTTGACTTCAATAGATGTTCTGCGTGTGACCTGAGCAAGCAGGCTTCGCAGGGCTTCAGGCCGGGGGTTATCGTTACCACCCTGATACTTGATCCAAGGCAGGGTCAGGTTAGAATAGCCCGCCACAACCGGGGATATATTCTTTTCCCAAGTGATAAAAAATAGAACAAAAATAAATATCGTGAGAAGTTTTCGCATCATTGAAAGTTTAAATCAGAAAGGGGTCTCATAGCAATGGGTCAAAATGTTTTCCCCTTACCCCGATAATTCTTTTTGTACGGCAGGGGTCTGCTAAGGTAAAATCACCTTGTCCTAATTGCCAACCCTTAGAAAATAAAACTTATGCCACGAACTGTTTTGCTCAACCCAGGCCCGGTAAATGTAACTGATCGGGTCCGGCAGGCATTAATGCTCCCGGACTTATGCCATCGGGAAAAAGAATTTTCGGATCTTATGGCAGCGATCCGTTCGAAATTGCTCAAAGCTTTCGATATTGAAGAAGAGTACACATCCGTTCTCGTCTCCGGATCAGGAACAGCGGCGTTGGAAATGGCGGTCTCTTCATCTCTGAGTCCGGGTCGGTCTATGTTGATCATCCAAAACGGCGTGTATGGTGAACGCATAGGGAAAATTTGTGATGTTTATCAGTTCCACCAGCGCACCCTCAAACTTGGATGGGGAGAACCACCCAGCCTGGAAAACATTGAAAACGAGTTAAAGCAAAACCCTGAAATAGAAGTGGTGTCTCTCGTACATCATGAAACAACGACCGGACTTCTAAACCCTTTGGAAGAAGTGGGTGAGCTTGCCCGACGTTACAACAAAGTCTTTTTGGTAGACTGCATCAGTAGCTTGGCGGGAGATGAGATCAATTTTAAGTCCTGTCCTATTGATATTGCGGTTGGCACCGCCAACAAATGCGTGCAGGGCTTTCCGGGCGTATCCTTTGTTCTGTTTCGAGAAAAAGAATTGCAGCGCTTGCGCAAAATTCCAGAACGGACTCTTTACTTCAACCTGACTGGCTATCACAAAGCTCAAGAAGCAGGTGGGATGTTATTCACCCCTGCAATCCCGGCCCATTACGCACTAGATGTTGCATTGGATGAACTGATTGAAGAAACAGTTGCGGGCCGGGTGCAACGCTATGCCGATGCTGCGAAGTTTTTACGCGCAGGATTTAAAGGCATCGGCTTGGAGTTTTTGATACCAGAAGGTTTGCGAAGCAATTGTCTAACCAGCCTTCGACTACCAGAAGGAATGAGCTATGAAAAACTTCACGGTGAGCTGAAGGCGAACGGATTCGTCATCTATGCAGGACAAGGAAACCTCAGCGACAACATTTTTCGAGTGGCCAATATGGGTGACATAACCCAGGAAGAGTTTGAGCGGTTTCTGCAAGTGCTTAAAACTACGCTAAGGCACTCTTAATAATCAGGCCTCGGGACCCATCATACGGATGAAGGAGTTCAGAAGTTTGGGGTCGAATTCATGCCCCATTTTTGTCTTCATAATGGTAAGTGCTTCCATCGTTTTCAAAGACTTTTTGTAGCTGCGGCGTGTGGTCAGGGCATCATAGACATCAGTTAACTTACAAATCCTCGCAAACAGTGCGATATCCTCACCGGCAAGACCCTGATGATAACCTTCGCCATTGTATTTCTCATGGTGCTGACCCACCATTTGGCAGACTTTATCTCCATAGCATCCCAGCCCTACGATAACTTCCATACCACTCGCGGTGTGATTTTTAATCACCTGAAACTCTTCATCCGTCAAGGCACCTTTTTTATTAATAATTTCCTGAGGAAGTTTTGACTTACCCACATCATGGAGCATGCCCCCCAGCCCCAATTCATGGACCTCATCAGCTGGCATACCCATCTTAAGGGCAAAAGACATACAATAAAGCCCCACGTTGATGCTGTGGGTGTAGGTGTAATAGTCTTTTTCCATAATTCTGCTCAAACCATGAAACCCAAGTTTGTTATCACTCATACATTTTTCCATCAGTTCCACAACCTGACCGGAACCACGGAGAATTTCGGGAGAGGAATTAGCTTCAAAAAACTGGTGAGTGACATCCCGGGAAAGGTCATAAACCTTTTCCATTTTTTTTTCAGGAGATGCATCTGAGTTTATGACGTAATCACGCATGGAATTGGTGGCGTACTCGAAATAAACCATAAGGTCTTCTTCATGAATATAAAGATCCTCCATAAGCTCTGAAGATTGCAAAAGCTCACGCACCTTATCGCGATAACGGGCTTCTTTGCTGGCATACAAAACATAGCTGCCTTCATCACTGCCCTGAACCTTGGAAAAAATATTAAATGACAAGTCCGCATTTTTATCTAAAATTTTAATATCAATCGGATGATATTGTTCGGCATGCATGATCTTTTAGGTCCTCAAATTACAAGTTACTCATCAACCATAACCAACAGCATTACAAAGAGCAAGAACTATGCCTAACCCAGAGCATAACCCCATCCAGCATAAAGCCTCACCAAGAGCGCACAACTACCGATAAAACAATAATTTTTATATTCTCTTCGACTCATGAGTTTTATTTAAATACAAAGTTTTTATACTTACGGCTTTTAAACTGTCAAAGATATTAGAATTGCAACTTAAGCCAAACACCCCTGCTCTTAAAGAAAAACAAACATAACAAGGAAAATAACAGTCATACATGCAACAAAAATAACCCGCTGCCAATTTAACAGATGAGCATCCCCTCGCCCACCCCCAACATGCCCGTAGTGCTCAGTAAAATGCAAATTCATGATGACCTCCTGATAGGTATAAGAAACCATTCACTTCTAATCTAAGAGGTCCTTTGCCGCAGACAAATATTCCTGCCATTCAGCTTTAATTTAAGTGAGAAAAATAGTTTGCGACCCTATATTAACTATGAGAATAGAGGTTGAATTCACCTCATACTAAGAGGGGGTGAGGAGATGTTTTTTCCAGTCACTATTTATAATGCCGAGGGTAAAGTCAAAAAGGTTCTTTCAACAAAATCATTACATGAAAGACACTGGAGGCGGTATCGTGAAACCGAAAGACTTTCATCCGTCAATAAAGGCAGAAAACCTGAAAGGCCCAAAGGTTTGAAGGAAAAACTCGATCGAGAATTTCCACAAATTCCAGTTCGACACTGTTAGCAGCTGCGAAAAACAGGGAGGCTATCGGTAGTCGCCAGTAAGGTTGAATCCTGCCCAATAGGAAGGGTGTGGATAAAGGCGTTTGACCAGTAGCTGGGCTTTTCTCAGGCTCACGGCCTTATTTTCTTTGCCATAATTCCGGTAAAAGTGTTTGATCAGCACAGCCGTGGAGATATCGCTCACTCTCCACAATGAAGAAAGAATGGATTTTGTGCCGGCATAGATAAAGGCTCGGTTGAGCCCCACCAACTCATCACCTCCAACAATATCCCCAAGTCCAGTTTGGCATGCGCTCAAGGTTACGATATCGGCATTGATCTCCAAACCAAACACTTCATTCACTTCAAAGTTACCGTCTTCCGTTGCTGTACGCACCAGTTTTAAAGATGAAAACAAGGGATTGACCGGGTCAAACTCGCCGTGTGAAGCAATATGTATGACCTGATATTCGTGGATATGTTCCTGAAGCCAACTCTCCGTGGCGTTCTCGCGTGTAAACACATCAACTTTGGGGAAATCCCACTTGATGGAGTTGGCCTCCATTTCTGCCAGGGGAAGATCATAATTGAAGTCACCAAGGTCTGGGTTCCCCAATGCCAACACCTTTATATCTCGACTCCGCTTTGCCACTCCTTTAAAGGTGAATTGCATGACCGAAGCACTGGGAGAATAAAACAATGGATATCTTTCGAACAGATAGGTCTGTTCATCCTTTAAAGAAGAAAAAGAAATATAATGCAGATGCCCGTGGGGAATAATTCCTAAAATACTTTTTTCTTCTATAAAAGGCTCCACCGGTTTGATCAGCAGAGAATGCAGACGTTTAGCCTGCTCTTCGACCGGCGCCAGTTTTTGAATGCGTTCGCGATAATCGGCAACCAAATCGTTCAACCGTTTCTCTTCTATCGGAACACGGGCAACTTCTATCTTTTCTTTAGTGACCACCCAGGCCACCAGTTCTTTTTCCGTCACCATGTACTCTACTAATGCAACCGAATCTTCCAATAACTCCTGCAAGGATCCGAGACTTATCGCATCTACTGTGACAAAGCTGGAAATTTCCGGGCTCTGTTCCTTGGCATCAATGAGAAGGTCCTGATACTTATTTCTGGCTTTCACCAATTCTTCCGCCAGTTGTTTGCCGTCCTCTCCTCCATCACTACTGCGGGCCACCGTCAAGGACTCTTCGATTTTTCGAATCGTTTGTTTTTGCAGATTCAAGGCTTCATATAAGCTCCTGCTGACATCATCCTTCAAACTAATTTTCTGGTTCCCTAACAGGTCAATAAAACTTCTCGACTTTGCACGCTCGGCGAATTGAAACGACTCTTTAACCTTCTCCATATTCAAAAGTAAGAGAACCAGTTCTTTATAAACATCCTGCTTGTCGGTCAAAAATCCGTTCTGGAATTCTTCAACTTTAATGGCCGCTCGTAAGGCATCCACCACAGAAACAGCCTTTTTGTAAGAATCTACAGCCTGTTCATTTTTTCCTGATTGAATTAAGGCAAACCCTTCGCCTCGCAAAGCTCTCCATGAAACCTCTTTAACATTGAGACGGTTGGAGAGTTCAAATGTTTGCCGAAACAAAGAAACTGCAGGTTCCCACTGTTTGCGTTCCAAAGCCAAATTCCCCAACTCCAGCATGGCTTTTACCAGATTAGTGCGATTGCCGATTTTACGACTGAGCTCTACAGCCTTTTTGAGGTGGACTTCCGCAGTTTCCAAATGCCCCATGCGTAACAAACTCATCCCCAGGTTCCGATGCGTATAGCCCTGTCCCCACTTAGATTTAAGTTGTTCATCTTTCTTCAAGGCTTTCTTAAAAAACTCAATGGATTCGGGATACCGTTTTTCCTTCCTGTGAACGAGGCCGATGTTGTTGTAGGCTGTAGCAATATCCAAAGGCGAGTGAGATGCCTCTGCCAATTTCAGACTCAGGTTCAGGTTTTCCAGTGCCCGACCAGGATCGTTGAGCGTCCAATGGATCAATCCCAATGTATTCAGAATAAAGGCCTGCTGAAGTTTGTCCTTTAGCTTTTTGGCAATTTCTAAAGACTGCCTTTGAAACCTGAATGCCTGCTGATAGTTCCCTTGAAACCAATGGGAGTTGGCCTGATATAAAAAGGCTTTGGCAAGACCCGGCCTGAGATCAGCTTCTTCAGCAAGGGCCTGAGCCCTGCCATATAACTCAAGAGCCTGCTTGAAATCTGCTTCTTTTTCCGCCACCAGCCCCAGCTCCAAAAGGGATTCCACCTGTTGATCAACCTGCTCTAGTTCAACAAATAATTCATAGGCTTGACTGAAGAATTTTCTAGCTTCCGCAAAACGATTGAGTCGCAAATAATAAATCCTACCAATACGACGTAATTCACGACCTCGGCTCAAGTCTTCGCCTATCTCTTCATTGATAGTCATAGAAGCATTGAATGCATTGAGAGCGTTGTCGTAGTCCAACGCATTTTCTTCCACAATCCCCAAAGTGCTATAGCTCTCTGCCAAACGATCCAGAATTTCGTTCTCCTCAAAAATCTTCAGGGCTTTTTTCAAATTCTCAACTGCGAGAGGAAAGTTCTCTGTACGGGAATGCAAAATCCCGAGAAAATATAATGCCTCCGCCAGGGTTTCCGGATCTTCCTCTGAATGAGGCAACACTTGCTTTTGGTAGAGGATGGCCTTGGGATAATCTTCAAGGTTATAAGCCGCTTGAGCCAGAGTTTTGTATATTTTTCCCGCTATATTTTTTTCTGGGAGAAACGGTTGTAAGACAAGTGCTTTTTCTAAATAGTTGATAACCGACAACCAATTCTTTTGCTTAAATGCGGACGCTCCCTTCTTCAAATTACCCTGAAAGTGCTCCTCGGCAAACACAGTTTTTTCGTCCTCACTCATGCCGGGGAAACCATAATAACGGTACTGCGCCCACTCAAAGTTTCCGGGATATTTTTTCGCAAGTTGCCTTTGCGCATTGCGCAACGATTCGGCAGGGCTCCCCTTCCTAAGGTTTGTCATGATGTGTCCCATTAACTCAGGATGCAATTTCTCATTCGGCTTTCCGCTATGGAGCAAAGCACCCGGATAACCTTTGAAAGTCAATCCTTCTAAAAGCAAACTAGTTGGAGATAGTAATAAAAACGGGTCGAACTCATGCTCGACATTGGCCATCACCATTAAATTCGATTCAAAAGGATCTTTATAAAGAGCCGACAAAGGAATTCGCTGAAAACGATTCACCTGACGAGTCAAGCTAATGAAGGATGCAGATGGGTCAAGGCGGCTCAAGCGCACCGGGCTTTCAATCTTCACCACTCCAAAATGCCTCCAGTTCTCTAAGAAACTTTTTAGATTAGCTCTATCACCATGGAGATTTAAAACTGTAGAAAAATCAGTCTCTGCATTTTTCTGGTGTTCTGCATCCAGGTTCAGGAGACGGGAGTTATAAAGGTTTTTTAACTTTATTGATCGTTGCCATTGTGACAAAGATGAGATGAATGTCAGTGTTTTAGTTTCTACCAGAGGTTTTGCATCCAGCCTCATTGCAGACCAGGGTAAAAATTCCAGTCTTCCATCTGCAATCAAAACCACCGATTCCAAATTCTGACCCAGCTCATTCACTAGAGGTTCTAAAAGAAAACTGGAAAGCTTATCCACTGTCTCTTCTGTCATCTCATTTTCTGCAGAAATCAATTCGAATAGTTTGCGGTTGCCAGCAATCCGCTTTCCTTTGATTTTACCGGCACGCATCCACCAAACCAGAATTTCATTATGTACGCGTTGGAATTTTAGCAACAAGGGATTTGACGAAGACTGCAAGCTATCCAGCGAAGGAACTCGAGGTGAAACCCAGTCAACAAGCTCAGGATCATCTTCATCGGCTAATTCCAGAAACTCCTGATACTCATCCAGCAGAGTATCCACTTCCTCTTCAGATGCTGACTTTAAACGTTCAGAAAAAGTAATGACCTCATCGTAATAGGCCTGGCGATCCTCATCAGCAAAATCAAGTGGAGGGGTTAATGAGATTTGAACCTGTTTCTTACCTTTTTCTGAAAACAAGAATGCGAAAGCAAATTTCTCCTGCTTGAACAATAGGAAAACAATATCCTCATAAAGCTGTTCGACTAAAGCCAGAGCAGAACGATTCACCCAACCATAAGGCAAACGACTCAATTCTTTTTCTGCTTCCAGCAACAGAGGAAGTCGCTCAGCCTCATCCGTTTGTTTTGCTTTTGAATACACAACCTGCCAGCGATCCTTGACAGAATGCTTATGCGGTTTCGGTTTCATCCCCGCTAGATAACGAGTCCATTGCAGGTTCTGCCAGACTTCCGGATTGCCCTTACCAACCTTTTTCCCGTGCACTAAAGCCAACTCAAAGTTGTGCAGGGATTTCTGGATGCTTCCCCATTGGTTTTTCAATTCAAAGAAACTTGATTTAAATTGGTCTTCTATGGCATTTCCGGTTTTTGCCGCAGCGTCTAAATGAAATCCTTGAAAGTGGTGAAGAATACCCAAATAATTGTGCAAAACCATCAACTGTTCCGGGTCAGTAAGGGACTCATCCACTGTTGCTATTGTCTTCTCTAGCATCCCAATCGAAGAGTGAATGTCGTTATTCAATGAAACTAGAGATCTGGCAGAACTTAAGGTAAGAACAATACTACCCATGTTCACTGCATTGACCAGCATTCCATGGCGGTTGTTCAGTTTCTCGGAAAGCTCGAAAGATTTTCGAAAGAAGTCTTTACTGGATTCATAATCGGCAAACTGAAAATAATAGTTACCGACCTGGTTCAATAAAAGTGCTTTTTCCAGCAGAACAGGAATGTTTGTACCTACGTCCAAACCGATAGGTATTAACGTCAGTTTTTTCTTAAAATATTCAATTGCCTTTTTATACTGACCAAAGTCTCCATAGATTTTACCAATGTAATGAAAGATCAGTTTCTCTTCACCTGTCTTATCAAATCCATACGCCGCTGAAGACACATCTTCCCCGAGTCCCGCTTCTATGTTCACATCAATCAAGGCACTCGATTTCTTTTTCTTGTCCACAGCGCCAAATTGCTCGAGCTTTTCAATTGCCTGAAAATAATGATTGAGTGCACGGGTCATCTCTTCCGAGTCGTGTTCCTTCTGATTTCCCGAATAGATATTGTTGGCGATATTCCGAAGTGTTCTGGAAAGAGCCGCCTCGTTACCCGTCTGCCTGTTTAATTCAAGGGTCCTGGTAAAATGCTCTACTGCCCGGGCATAGTCTCCGTTATCCTGATAAGCCAAGGCGATTCGGTCATGCAATTCTGCCATACGGCCCAGTTCACTTTGGTTCCCAACAATCTTCAGGGCTTTCTTAAACTGCTTTACTGCCAACTCGGAATTACCCGACTTGAACGCCGCCGAACCAAACCGTTGACGGTAAACCGCCTCCCGCTCTGAATTGAGAAAAGGTTCTTCACTGTCCTCGCGTTTTTTATAATAATGATAAGCTGACAAAGGGTTATTCAGTAAATAATGCCCATTACCCAAATTGAGAAGCAGATCGGCCTCGTTCCGAAAATCTTCATCATTATTAAGCGCTAGAGCAATCTGGTACTCATGCAACGCCTTTTCTATGAAACCGGACTCTAATCTCTCTTTCTGTTCATATATCCAACCTAGAGTTTGATGAAAAAAAACTTCCTGAGAGTTTTGCGCCAGAGCTTTAGCTATTTCCGCTTCAGCTTCACCCAGCGCAGGAGGATTAAGATAGGTGAAAGCCAGCCCCAGTGCATAATGCTCCACAGCGGAATCCTGCCGGACTTTCAAACGCTCCTTATAAAACCTCACGGATTCTTTTCCCAAGGCCGCTGAAGCTTGTAGATATCCACGATGTGCTTTCACAGTTTCGGGGTAGGTTTCGATCAGATGAAGAAATGTTTTTCGTGCCAGCTTTACTTCACCGACACGCAATTCCCAGTCACCTTTTTCCAAGGTTTTTTGTATCAGACCTGCTCGTGCAGACTGAACATGTGGCTCTATAGCGTTGGCCTTATTCGATATCTCTCGATAAATATTCAGGCTCTTGTCAAAATTTTCCTCTTCGGCATAAATGCTCGCCAACGCAAAACGGGCCTTGAAAGTTTCTTCTGCCACTCCTTTAACAATCGTTTTCTGATAGGCCTCTTTAGCGAGAAGGTTTTCCGCTGCCTGGTGATAAAGTTCGCCAATGCGGTTCTGCACAATGGCTGACAGCATTGAAAGATCGGTTTCAGCCAAAGCCTGAAGGCTGGAAACCTTTTTATCAAGCGTGGGGTGGTCTTCATAAAGTTGGAGAACAGCTTCTATTGACTTTTTCTTCCAGTACGTAACATCAGAATAATCTCGCACCACATTAACCAACGACTCGATCAGTTTTTCCCGATCCCCAACCAAAGCATAAATACGGTTCTGGGAAAACGCCGCCTCCGCAGAAATTTCGCGTTCGGAGGAATATTTCTGTATCACATTCTGGAAATACTTCAGAGCCTTACCGGGTTCTTCTAAAGCAAAGGACAGGTTCCCCATTTCCAGCAAACCTCTCGCCTCGACTGCCTCCACCCCTGCGTATTCCGCAATAATTTTCTCCAATGCCTTTAAACCAGACTCTCTCTTCAAACCTTCATCCTGCAAACTTAAAAGAAGAAGTTCTATTTTGGAGAGTCCTTGATATGCTTTATCATCAGTCCCTTCTTCCAGAACATTATTAAGGATAGGTCGTGCCGACTCAGCATGCCCCAGCCTCAGAAGTTGCCTAGCTAAACGATATCGAGTTCGGGACGACACTTCCGCATTATTCAACACCAGTACACAGGAATAACTAGCGGTCCAGTCAGAACAAACGTTTTCTTCCAGGTTTGATCCCTCTGGCATTGTTCCATCAAGAGGAAGTTTCCACACATCTGAATTCCCTTTACGATGAAAGGTGAACAAAAAGTGTTTTTCATCTAAGGGGCGCGGCAAGAAGTCATAGGTAGAACTGTTGGTCAGTTGACGAAATCTGCCCGCTTGTCCGGCATTAAACTCAACACTCCAAATATCAGGATTATCGTCAATGCCTAACTGTCCATCATGGTTGGTATCAATTTGATAGCGAGCAAAAAGAATAGACGTTCCATCCACAGACCAGCGAGGAGATACATCTATGAACGGTCCTTGAGTCAAAACCTGAGCAGAATTGGTTTCTAGGTTATAGACTTTTAAGTCACTGTGAGTCTCACCTGTCACAAAGGCGAGGTACTTTCCATCAGGAGACAATGACAAGTTCACACCGCCCGGGTTTAAAAGTTCTGTGCGTTTCGCCCCATCCAGTTCAACTTTTTCGATAACAGGTGGAGCCGAGCTCGATGAACGGGATGAAAAATATAATGCTTTCTGGTCCAGCGACCAGATGGGGTCTCTTTCCTCTCCCGGTTTCTGGATGATCGGTTGGGCTTCCTTTTCAGACATGTCGAGAATATAAATATCCCCCCTCGGGTCACTACGGTGAGAAACAAACGCCACCTTTTTCCCATCTGCACTGATTTCAGGACTGCCATCTTCGGCGCTGTGAAAAGTCAGTCTTCGGTCAGGGGACTGAATTCCCGGCCCCACGTGTTTTAACCACAAATCCAGGTTTCCGGACTTGTCCGAGACATAAACCATCACCTTCCCATCTGCAGAAACGGTGGGAGCAAAATCTTCACCAGGGTTGGATGTAATCTGAATGGGAATATTGAGAGCGGGAGAAGCTTGAGAAGAAAGCTGAGAAAGAAATATAGCTGGCAACACCAACCCTAAAACCACCCAGTTTCGAATTGCACTAAATCGAATCATCAGTCACCAAAGTAAATGCTGTTTTTCCTGACATTATAGCCCAAAATCGGGAGCAGAAGTTCGCAGGTGGCTAATAGCAAAAGCTCAAACTTCAGACAAATCCATCCATTTGAAACTCTGAATCGGCAATATGGGATAAACCGTGACAAATTGAAATACACCCGTGCCTCATTGATATCCACAAAATCCTCCAGAAACAGTGTTTAAAAAGGCCAATTTTGACGGGAAATTCCCCGATTCGCATGTGCTTTTGTGACAAAAACCCAGTGGGCAAATCCCCCCCCTATTTCGCGTACTTAATCAGAGTTGCAAAAAACATGGAAATGCTATAAAACACCCCATAATTATTGATTTAACATGGCATTCTTATCGCTTAAAATGAGCGGCAAGAACACTCAGGAAAATTAATGGAAATCGCAATCAATTTTGACGATATGAACTGGTCTGCAATCGGGCCGGAACTCATCATCCTAATAACCGCTTTCTTCATCCTTCTTGCCGGACTTAAAAAGGGGATGAATACCCTCTCCTTTCTATCTGGCGTTTCACTGGTTGGCGTTGGAGCGGCATTTTTGTTTACCCTGAGCCTTTGGGGTGGAGCCCCAACAGTCGAAAGTGGAAGTGATTCGAGCATGTTTAGTGGTGCCTTGATCTACGACCGATTTTCGCTGGTCTTCAACCTGATATTTCTACTGATGTCCTTGTTTGCGATTTTCGGTTCAGCCCGTTACCCGCAGGAAAATCATGAGAACAAGGCGGAGTACTTCACTCTTCTATTGATGGCCGTCGCAGGCATGATGTTTATGGCCAAATCCGGCAATCTGATCACCGTGTTCGTCTCTCTGGAACTGTTTTCCATTGCGCTATATATACTTTGTGGCTTTTCTGCTAAACACGGAACCGGCAAAGAAGGCCCCAATAGCAGCGCAGAGTTAAGCTGGGAAACTCTAGCCTCGCAAGAGTCGACAGTTAAATACTTGCTTACCGGCGCGTTTGCTTCTGCCATTCTGGTTTATGGAATGGCTCTGATCTATGCAGGTAGCGGCACAACTGAAATCAATATGGTAGGACAACTCATCCACGAAAACCCCTATACCAAAAACACACTGGTTTATATTGGAATGGGGCTGATGTTTTGTGGGTTGGCGTTTAAAATTTCTCTGGTGCCTTTTCATTCTTGGACACCCGATGTCTATCAAGGCGCACCAACTCCCATCACTGGGTTCATGTCTGTGGCAACCAAAGCGGCAGCTTTCGCAGTGATCGCCCGTATTTTTTTCACCGCCCTGCCAGAACTTGATAAAGTCTGGATGCCGATTCTTTTTGGCATATCAGTTCTGACCATGCTGGTAGGAAATACTGCCGCCATTTTCCAGGATGACCTTAAAAGAATGCTCGCTTATTCCGGCGTCGCACATGCGGGATATCTGTTAATCGGTATCGTCACTAATACCCAGGAAGGAATAGCCAGCATTTTATTCTACCTTGCGGTTTACCTGTTCATGAACATCGGAGCGTTTGCTGTGGTCTTCACCATGGAAGGGGAAGGACAGGAAGGCAATTCCATCAACCGGTTCAAAGGACTGGCAAAAAAGAATCCTTTACTGGCAGCGGCCATGAGCTTGTTTATGGTATCTCTGGCCGGGTTTCCACCCACTGCCGGTTTCTTCGGTAAGCTGTTTGTGTTTTATGCCGCAGTCAAGCAAGGCTACATCCTCATAACTGTTATGGCAGTCATCGCCAGCATCATTTCCGTTTATTTTTATCTCCGCGTGATCGTCATGATGTACTTCCATGAAGATGAAAATGCTCCACAACCCGTGGTCTACAAAGGCATGGGAGCTTTAATCACTGTCAGTTGTTTGGTGGTCGTGGGTATAGGGTTGTTCCCCTCTTTTCTTATGGAACTTGCCCGAGGTGCTATTCCTTTTTAGTCCCCATCCTTTTATCCTGTGTGTGGGTTTCTGGTTTCATTGTAGATTTTCTCAGACTTTTCAATACAGATAAAATTTGCGAGACCGCATGATAATCTTTCGATTCTTCATCATTTTTTTCGTTCTATTACTTTTGGCCTGTGGTCCCAAGGAGGACTCGCTGGAAGGAAGGTTTGCGCTCTATTCGAAACAAGTTGAAAAGACCCCTGATGACCCTGTAGGACACTACGAATTGGGAAAAGTTTATATCGAGAAAAAGAAATACCAAGCTGCCTTCAAGCAGTTGAGTGAAGCCACGCGTTTAAAAGATGACTATGGTGAAGCCTACCGTGAAAAAGGGATCGCCCAGTTTTATTTAAAACGTTTTCTTGATGCCGAAAAGTCTCTTGAAAAATCGTTCACACTGAACAATACACAACCTGATATTGCCACCGACCTGGGTTCCATTTATCTCAAAAATGGCAATATTAAAAAAGCCTTCCGATACCTCAAAATCGCGCAAACCAGAAACAACAACGCCCATATCGTCTTCAACAACCTTGGCGCGGCCCATGCCAGAACAGGAAAAAACAAAGAGGCACTAAAATACTGGAAGCAGGCGTTGGAAAAAAATCCTACCATTCCCGAAATTCACGTCAATATGGGGGTGGTCTATGAAAAAACAGGGAAAAAGAAAAAGGCCATAGCCGCCTACCAGAAGGCTCTTGAACTGGACGAATCCAATGCCATGGCTCATTACAACCTGGGAGTGATTTATGCAAAAGAAAAAGACTTTCCCAAGGCTATTGAAGAATGGGAAACCGCTATAAAGCTAGACAGGAAAGATGAAAACATACTCAACAGTCTGGCGTGGGCTTATGAAAAACTAGGAAAGAAAAAAGAAGCTCTCGGCAAGCTTGACCAGTCGATCAAGCTAAGCCCCTATGATCCTAAAGCACATTTTTCATCAGGACGGATCAAGCATGACCTAGGGAATAGTGATGGTGCTATCGATTCATTAAAAAAAGCGACGCGCCTTGATCCTAATTATGGAGATGCCTATTACAGGCTTGGGCTGGCCTTTGACTCCCAAAACCAGAGTTATGATTCTATTTCCAACCTTATGATTGCAGAAATCATTTATCACAAAGCAAAAAAAACGGATTTATTAAAAAAGACGCGGACCGAGCTGAAGTCCTTATTCGAAAAATATCAGGTCCAACGGTCAGACTTCAAGGACTTGCAGGTACCCGAGACACTCAAAGGTTATGACCTGCACAAACGTCCAAACCAAATTCGCACATCAAAGCAAAAATAAACTTCACCTATCCAGAACAAAAGTAACCGGTCCATCGTTCACCAACGCCACCTGCATATCCGCCCCAAACTGGCCTTCTTTAACGGTTAACCCCGACGCAGAAACTTTCTCGATAAATTGGCGATAAAAGGACTTTGCTTCCTCAGGCGGAGCGGCTTTGTCAAAGCCCGGCCTTCTGCCTTTAGTACAATCACCTGCCAACGTAAATTGGGAAACCACCAGCACCTCCCCCGATACATCAAGACATGAAAGATTCATTTTCCCTTGGGCGTCAGGGAAAATTCTCAGCGTCAAGGCTTTGTCGACGAGATAATTCACCTTATCAGGACTATCCTGCTTTTCCGCACCCAATAAAATCATCAAACCTTTGGAAATTTCAGCAACAACACTGCCATCCACACAAACTGAAGCACGCGCCACTCTTTGCAGAACCAGTTTCATGGAAAGTCAACGCGCACGGAAAAATCGGGCAGCCGAGCCATCAGCCCCTATCAGAGCTTTCACCTCAGAAAAACATTTTGGACAACGCCCTTCATAAGCATTTCCTTCTTTATTTAGATAAATACGTTGGTAGACATTACAACATTCAAACATAACACCAAGGAATTTTTTTTGGGTTTCTTTCATTATCTTCCTACTTTCTAAACTAGAACCTTGTGTTTGAACAAAGGGTTAACAAAATCACAAAGAGCAAACCATTACCACGCACTAACTTGACTCCATCATCACCTTATCTTATCCAGAGCGCGAACCTTGTACTCGATGAATGTTTTGTGGGGGATGCGAAGTGCTTTAGTGATCCGCCTGACTTCTTCCGCTTCCTCATGAGCCATCTTTCCATCGGCAATGGAGATCTCAAAAAGACATTCCATTAAATGAATACGGTCATTATAAGAGGCTACGCGATTCAGTTCTGTAGCCACCTCATGAAAATCAAAACCCTGACGTGCCTGCTCCTCAACCACTTCAAACAGCAGCGTCAATTCTTTTCCTTTTAAAGAAAATTGATCGGTCAGGCAACGTTTTAAAGCCTTTTTCTCTGCCGGGTCAAAATGGTCATCCACATGAGCAACTGCCGCCATCAGCGTACCTACAAGGCAAATAAAATAGAGCCTCTCCTCAGGAAGGTTGGTGGGGATTTTTGAATGCTCACTCTTCAATTCAATTTTTTTCAGAACACGGCGTTTAAAGTATTTCTCCATATCGGGGTTCACATCCCGCGCATGCTTAAAAATAGTTCTTTGTAAAAGGTTCTTGATTCGCCCAAAAGACCTTTTTGTATGAGAAGTTTTTTCAAGCCATTCAGAAAACTGATTAACCAGCTCCCTCTCATCATTCTTCATCCTCTTATGCGCTTCGACCATGGCCTCCAATGCGGTCATGATCTCTCGCTTTTCCTGAGGGGAAGATAGTTCCGCGATCATCTGGCGATATAGCTCATCTTTCTCTTTTTTTGCGATAGGTGATAAAAGATAGGGCTTTAACTCATCCATCTCATGCTTTTCAAGATCAAACTTTTTATAAAATGTTTTGAAAATATTAATTTCAGATTGCGAGACCTCACCATCCGCCCAGGCAATGGTAGTGAGCACTTTAAGAAAAGTCATTTTTCTGAATTTTGACATAGTGTTTTCCTTAATCGAAACGGTTCAACCAAAGCCGACTTCTTCCAGGGGTTGGTGATAAAGCAAAAAGGTCCAGGAAACCATCCTGGTTAACATCGGCAAAAGCAACTTCCCGAAAAAACCGGAAGCGCGGAAGCCGCCTTTCTGTTTCATCAGAGAACTCCCACCGTCCCCTACCCTGTAAATAATAAACTCCTTTTGAGGTCAAGATCAAGGCGTCGGGTTTAGTATTTCCATTCGCGTCCAACAAATAAACTTTGTAAGAAGGTAAATGTGGAAGCAATTTATGTGATCGCTTTTTAAAATTTCCACCGCCTGTATTCTCAAGGAAATATGCAGTCTCTCCAGGATAAGCCCTGTAATGCTTGCTAATAGACCGGTTGACGACCAAAAGATCGTTATCCCCATCGCCATCAAAATCGGCCCAGTCGGCATGCTCACTATCATCAAGTATGCGGGGGAGATGAGACTTAGTGCGGTCCGCAAATTTGCCAACTCCATTATTGATCAAAATCCTGTTTTGACCTTTGCTATAAATCAAAAAAATATCTATCACTCCATCACCATCATAATCGGCAAAAGAAACGTCTCGGATGCCCTCAGGAAGGCGAGGCAGAAGTAAGGTTGTCAAGTCTTCAAATTTCCCCTTACCTTTATTAAAGAGCAAGCGAGCCTGATGACTAGCGAGTTTCCCATCCGCATTCATAACCTTTTGTCCAAAATAAAAAAGATCCCTGTCTCCATCCTGATCCAAATCGACAGTCATGACCCGATTTATTCCAACTCGTAGAGGGTAAGAACCTTCTTTATCTTTGGCGTAAAAATAACCTTTCTTATTATTAAAAAGTATTTGCGTGGATATTTTCCCCGAAACTTGCAGGATCAAAGCAAGATCATCTCCACCATCTCGATTCAAATCTGTTGCAGCAAAAGAAAGAATAGGGTCATCCATTCCCTTCATCCATTGTCCTAAATTTTTTTGAAGAAATCTTTTTCCATCCTGATTGATGAAGGACTGCAACTGGGGTTTCCCCGGTTTCGGTTTATTGAGGATCATCAAATCCTGCAATGGTCCCTGATCTGTATGAAGGAATACGGTCTGTTTTGGAGAGAAATTTTTCGGGAGCAACCAATTTCCAGTCACATCACGAAAACGTTGGCTGGCGGGATTATCCGCAACATGGGAATTGGAACCACCACACCCATTGAGAAGGGTCAGCACGAGCAAAGCTCGCACTAAAGCTTTAATCAAAAAGTGATTTGGGCAATGTGCTCTGAGATAAGTCAATTTGCATGCCTTCATAGGCGGCTATGCTTTGTGAAAAAAGTTGGCGGGATTCCGCTTCAATTTGCTTGATAAAATTATCATCGTGAGAAGGATCATGATGAAACAAAACCAGTTTTTCAACATTCGCCGCTTCCACAATTTTGACCCCTTCCCGCATCGTGCTATGCCCCCAGCCTTTGCGGGAAAACTGGCCGTTGAGTCCATAATATTCATCTTCTGTATACTGAGCATCATAAATCAGAGCATCCGCATCCCGAGAAAGTTCAATCAGGTTTTTATTCGGCCTGTCTTCATAATGCTCGCAATCGGTGGAAAACACCATGGCTTTACCCTCATGCTCAATCCGGTAAGCATAACACCCATTCGGATGAAATAATGGGGCCAGAGTTATTTTATAATTATTTCCTTCAATGACATCTCCGAGTTTAACATCATGGTAGGTAATGTTAGCACCAAATAAATCGGTTTTAACCGGAAAACAAGGTGGTGTCATTTGCTGATTCAAAACTTCTTCAATGGTCATCGGCAAACTGGTGCCGCCATAAACCCGAAACTCATTGCCGGGAACAAAAAAGGGCGCGAAAAAAGGAAAGCCTTGTATATGATCCCAATGAACATGGCTGAACAAAATCGTTCCTTTTACAGGCATCTCTTTCATGAGAGACATCCCCAGATTTCGAACACCGGACCCCGTATCAATGATGATCAACTCATCACCGCAACGGATCTCAACACAAGTCGTATTACCCCCAACACCCGCAGTTTCCGGACTTCCTGAAGGAATACTTCCTCTAACCCCCCAAAACTTTACCTGCACCGCGTTACCTCGTCTTGAAAATAAAGAACCGGCATTATAAACAATCCTCATCAGGGTAACAATCAATTCCCCGAAAAAAAGAGACCTAATTGTTTCTTGATGATGACAACTATTCACTCTCCTTTAAATAGTTTTTCACTAACTCCTTTTCCAAAAGACTCAAGGATCCCGGTTTCCATGAAGCTGAAAACGTTTCTTGAAACCCTTCTACAAAATAATGAGTCATTTTTTCCCAGCCCAAATTGACCGGTAAAACCTCGTTCAAGGTTAACGTATTCGAAATCAACTCTTTAAGGCCTCGGTTTTTTTCAGACTCCGAGGAATAGCAAAACAGGCTATGGGCCAATTCAGAATCTTTATCCAACAAGATAGAGCCATGCTGTAAAAAAGCTCCGTTTAGCCGACGCTGGGCACTACCGGCCAGTTTCTTTCCTTTCACACTGATTTCCCAATGGTTGGATGCCGAGAAACAGGCCGGGGAACGCTTCCGGCTTACACCTCGATTCCTTTTATCTTTTCCGACCATCTCGGGATCAGCAACACCCGCTTTTTCCAAAGAAAGTATAACCGCTTTCGATACGGCACAAAAAGCCCCTGCCAGATTCCCAGGAATACCTATATGAGGGATGGGAGCAACGAGACTGTAGGTGAATTCATGCTGGTGCAAAAGGGCTCGCCCTCCTGTAAACCTTCGGACGATAGGTATATTTTTTCGCTCACACTGCTCCCTGTCCACATCCATCAATTCGTTCTGCGAATAACCAATAGAAAGAGTCGGTTTATCCCAACCATACAACCTCAAAGTGGCCGGGGCCTGCCCTCAGTCGCAGGCAGTGAGAATCGCCCGGTCAATCGCCATGTTCAATCTGCCATCGCCAGGACCATCTTCAATCAATCTCCAGGTAGAATTATTCACAACGTCAGTTCCCTATCATTTTCTTTCGACAATAATTTTTTTGACTCGCAAAGAATCATCCTATAAATATGGAGTATGAGAGTCAATTCCAGATACATTTCAAGATCAATTTATTTTCTCATTTTCATTCTGGCCTGCGGTTTGGAAAACACAGCCAATGCCTTTGAGAAAATGGGTCCGCTGCGAAAAGAATGCAGCACCACCTGCCATCAGGCAGAACACATTCAAAAGGCGAAGAAAAATAAGTACACTCAACCCGAGTGCAAAGCCTGCCACACAGGACCCTCAGAGAAAATGGCTTCATCCCCTTTTTCAACTCCAACGGGTCGCGTCGGCAACAACAGCCTTTTGTTGAAATCTCTCATTCAAGCCGTTCCCGATTCTCAACCTAAAGGAACAAGTATGAAAAAGGGGAAAACCTCTATGGCCCAGGTTCCTGCCGGAGAATTCATCATGGGGTCAAACGAACGTTGGGATGATGAAGCACCCGAACATATATCAACAACCGACGCATTCTATATTGATCTGAACGAAGTCACCAATGCCGACTATAAAATTTTTGTCGATGCCACTACGAGAACGCATCCTTTTCACTGGCCAGAGGGGAACCTTGCCAAAGGCAAGGAAAACCATCCCGTGGTGTATGTCAGTTGGTTTGATGCAAATGACTACTGCTCTTGGGCCGGCAAACGTCTGCCTACTGAACAAGAATGGGAGAAAGCCGCACTGGGTGAAGAAGGCCTCATTTATCCCTGGGGAAATGAGTGGTCACTGGACAAATCCAATAATCCCTACAAGGACTCCACCGGCACAGAGCCTGTTGGCTCCTATCCGAAAGGACGCAGTCCTTATGGTCTCTATGATATTTCTGGAAACGTGTGGGAATGGGTGGACAGCTACTATTTACCGCACCCGGGAAATCCCGTCACACGGGCGGAATATGGCGAAGATAAACGAGTGTTGAAAGGCGGGTCCTGGTTCGACTGTCTTTCTTATGGCTGTGGATTGAGCGCTCCGACCTTCAACCGAAGTTTTTTCACCCCTGAAGTGAAGAACAACAGCTTCGGATTTCGTTGCGCGAAAACAAAAAAGCCCTGACTCAGGCTTGACGCACACCGTCATATCTTTAAAATTGTATTACGGTGTTTTAAAAATTCACAGGCCAGACCATGAAACCGGATCAGGAAAAAACAAGCAAGCAGCAACCCTCCGAAGATGCAAGCGGTGCAAAAATCAGTCTCGTCCGCAAAATAATTATTGCACTATTTATTGTGGGGTATTGGGTGTTTTTTTACTGGTTCCGGACACCTTAGAGTCCTTGAACTGTTTCTTATTGAGCAACTCATTTCCCGCCAGAAGATCAAACTGTTTGTCCGCTTTCCTTAGCACCAACATGCTTTTCTCCCCGCGTGGGAATAATAGAACAGAGTCCGGGTTTCTTTTCGACGGGATAACAGGGTCCGCTTTTCGTGAAAGCGCGGGTTTACTTTCTACCAGAGGCGGTGGAAGCTCCCCAAAAGCAGAACGCGTGGAATTGTAGACCAAATACTTTGTGTCTCTGGAATACTCCCCTTTAGGGTCCAACCGTTCCCTGAGATGACTACCTGTTGGCACTGGAGGAACCGCCACAAGATGCGTGGCATAGTCTACGTCAATCGCAGGCTTGTTTTCTTTTTCGAAGGCAGAAATATTGTAGCCTCTGCCAGCAAAGATCAAAGGTTTATCCTCCACCTTAACCGTTTTTCTTATAGCGGGCTTTTGTGGACGCTTCTCGATGGTGATCGAATAACTTTCTGCATCCATATTCTCATATCTTTGGAGGGACTGATATTCGGTATCCGTCTTAAACCCCGGTTGCTTCCCGGATTGAGCCCGCAACATCGCGCTCCTTTTCAGCTTGGCGTAAACCTCTGCAACAAACTTATTTCCAGAATCCTCGAATTCATCCGTATCAGATTGCGAAACTTCCAATTGTGGGTCCGGGTCCAGCGAATAATCCAAATTTAGCTGAGAATGCAGGGTAATCGTTATCTGAGGAGGACCTTCAATAATTTCCAACGACACCTCGCCCTCCGGTTTTTCTCCACACCCTGAAACTAAAAGTCCGAAGGAAAGCAGAAAACATAAATAGGCTCTTTTTTGCAATATTCCCATAGTTCATCATCGACTGTTAAGGCGCATCACTTGAAAGAATACCAAATTTTAGGCCGTTCTACCCAGAGTCAAATTATGGCCTCAACTCCCCCAAAACCCCACAACCTCGAAAACGCCCATAAACCAATACAAATCAATACTTTACATAAACCATCAAAACTGTTAAGCTTTTGTAATCAATCACACCCGTATGAATAAGGACAATGCCATGAGAAGCGGTTTACGTTCCCTTTTAGAGGCAAGAAATATCACTTTCCTTAAAAAAAAGCTGGAAATGGGCGAGATCACCCCGGACCAGTGCAAAGAAGTGATGAAACGCCTGATTCTAAAAAAGTACGAGCGCATCAAAAACCGCAGCTTCCGCGCCAGCATTTTAGGCTTTGGCCGCTCGCTGGAAAGCAAGTTGACTGTCAAATAGTACGCCTAAGCTCTTAGCTTCCCCAAAAAACTCAACTTCCTGCAAAATCCTGAAAAAATAATTTCATAAAATTGATTCGCCCGCCCCGGATAAAGGTATAATGCCGTCGGTTGGCAAACTGAAATTGACAAGGAGACATGATGGGCTCGGACGATAGAGATAAAGCACTGGAACTGGCATTCACGCAAATTGAGAAACAATTCGGCAAAGGTTCCATAATGAAACTGGGCAAAGCCGAAAGCCTGAAAGGAATCCAAGTCATTCCCACCGGTTCTATTTCTCTGGATCACGCTTTGGGTGTCGGTGGAGTTCCCAGAGGACGAGTCATTGAAATTTACGGCCCGGAAGGTTCAGGAAAGACCAGTTTAACTCTCCATATCATCGCAGAAGCGCAAAAAACCGGTGGGGTCGCGGCATTCATTGATGCAGAGCACGCTCTGGACCCGGAATATGCCAGCAACCTTGGTGTTAACCTCGACGACCTGTTACTCTCCCAACCCGATACGGGTGAACAAGCACTGGAAATTGTAGAAGTTCTCGTTCGTAGTGGTGCTGTGGATGTCATCGTTGTTGACTCTGTGGCGGCCCTCGTCCCTAAGTCGGAACTTGATGGTGATATGGGCGATTCCCATATGGGGTTGCAAGCCCGTCTGATGTCTCAGGCCATGCGCAAACTGGCAGGTGTGGTCAACAAATCAAAAACCAGCCTCATATTCATCAACCAGATACGTATGAAAATTGGAGTGATGTTTGGCAACCCTGAAACAACGACTGGCGGAAACGCTCTCAAGTTTTATTCTTCCGTCCGAATGGATATTCGTCGCATCGCGGCCTTGAAAGATGGCGAAAACGTCATTGGTAACCGCACCCGTGTCAAGGTGGTAAAAAACAAAGTAGCCCCACCCTTTCGCCAGGTTGAGTTTGACATTATTTATGGTAAAGGTATTTCAAAAGTCGGTGATCTGCTCGACCTTGGTGTGGCCCACGATATCATTTCCAAAAGCGGAACATGGTTCTCTTATAACGAAACCCGTATTGGCCAAGGCCGTGAAAACTCTAAGAATTTTTTGACCGAAAACTCGGAAATGGCGGCAGAAATTGAGACACGCCTGCGAGAAACTCTTGGACTGGTCGCTTCTGAACCAACAACAGAGGAAAAGACAGAGGAACCTTCAGCCAAAGAGAAAAAAGCCGCAAAAAATTCTTGAACTTAAAATAAAGTCCGATGCCGGATCAAGAAGTCCTCAAAACCGCTAAATCCCAGGCATTCAAATACCTCTCTTATCGGGATCGAAGTAAGAAGGAAGTTGCCCTGCATCTGAAAAAAAAGGGGCACACTCCTTCTGTCATTCAGGACACACTTCAGGAACTTGAAAAACTGAACTACATCAACGACCAAAGGTTCGCAATGGAATGGGGCCGGTGGCGCGTTGAAGTAAAAAGGTTTGGCAAAAAACGCTTACAACATGAACTTTCAGGAAAAGGGGTTTCTTCCTCTATCATTGAAACCGCTTTGACCACTCTTTATGATTCCCATCCCGAACAAGAACTCGCGCTGGCCTGCGCCAATAAAAAGCTGGCGTCCCTTCATGGACTGGAACCCGAAAAAAAAACGCGCCGACTGGCTCAATTCCTTCAGCGAAGAGGATTTTCCGCCGATATTATTTATGAGACTCTAAAAGTATCTACCACATCAACTCTTGAGCAGGATTAATCCAAAATGGAGTCTATTCAAGCAATTCCTTACCCTCTTTTAGTCGGAGCAGTTTTCTGTTTCGGGCTGGCAATTGGCAGTTTTGCTAACGTGTGTATTCACCGTTTGCCTCGCAAAGAATCTGTGGCCTTTCCCGGATCGCATTGTCCGGGATGCTCGTCGGCAGTTCGCCCGCTGGATAACATTCCAGTCATCAGTTATATTATCTTGGGAGGGAAGTGTAGGGACTGTGCTACACGTATTTCGCTAATTTATCCGGCTATAGAGTTAATAACCGCTCTTCTCATGCTGGCGGGATTTTTCAAGTTCGGACCGACGTTTGATTTTCTGGTTTATGCTGTGGTTGCTCCCACACTGGTCATTATCACAGCTATCGATATCGAGCACCAGATCATTCCCGATGTGATCACACTGCCCGGCATTGTGTTGGGGCTTGCAGTAGGAACTTATACGATTGGTTACGCAGACTCTCTGCTGGGTCTGTTTCTAGGTGGTGGGTTATTTTATCTTCTCGCTGTCCTCAGTAATGGAGGAATGGGGGGAGGCGACATTAAATACATCGCGGCAGCTGGTGCTTTGTTAGGTTGGCAGAAAGTGCTGCTGGTGATTTTTATCGGAGCGTTTCTGGGTTCCATAGTCGGACTATTTCAGATCGCCGTACAAAAAAAATCAAGAAAGAGCCTGATTCCATTTGGCCCTTTTCTTGCTGCAGGTACCCTGATCACAATATTTCATGGTAACTTGCTCATTCGGTTATACTTAGGATATCTGGGAAGATAATATTTTCCCAAAAAAAAATATCAGCAACATTCTAATCAGTAAACGGACTTAAATTATGGAAAACGAAAAAGCCAAAGACGAGGCCCCGGAACAGACACCGGAAAGCATTGCTTCAGAATTAGAAACTATCCGAGCGAGCCTGCGAAAAAGAGAGAGTGATACCACCACACTAAAAATTCTTTTCTATACGGGTCTTGCTGTTTTGCTATTCGGCTTCTTTTACACCAACCAGACTCTGCAAAGGGCCCAACACCGAAACCTTGAGTCACACGTCACTCTTCTGCAAAGTCAAGTGAGTCACACTCTACTGATGTTGGAAAAAAAACTCCATGAAGAAATTCTTAAACTTGATGAAAAATTGAGCAGGACTTCAGGCCCAAGCCTCAACGAAAAAATCCAGGATATGAACCAGGCTCTGGATCAACTGGACCCCCAATCCACCACCATGGGTATTCTGATCGAAAAGGTTCAAAGAAGCTCCAATGAGCTAAGTAATATGGTGGAAGCTGAGAACCAGATAAACATAATCCCCACACCCTGGCCACAAAACTAATCAAGCCAGTTCAAAAACCTTTTCAATACTTTCACAGTTATCGGGGGACGGTTGCCAACCTACCGCTTTCAGGTTTTCTTTAACCTGTTTAGAATTTTTCACACCCACCAGAGCCGTTGTGAGTCCCTTCTGCCTCAATACCCAGTTGATCGCCGTTTGACCACAGGTTTTTCCCTCTGCATCAGCGATTTCTTTTAGCCGGTCCACCTTTTCAATATTCTTAACAAATCCTTCGCCAGTAAAAGTACCAATGATCCCCTTACTCCTCCAGTCTTCAAACTTCGTATCCTTATCGTACTTGCCGGTTAGAACTCCTGAAGATAAAGGACTGTAGGCGATGATACCAATATCATTTTCCAGACAGAGGGGAACCGTATCGTTTTGAATGTCCCGCGTCAGTAAACTGAACTCCGGTTGCAGTGAAACTATTTTCCCGTATTGAAGGCAATCTTTTATCTGCTCCGCTGAATAATTACTGACCCCTATATGACGGATCTTGCCTTTCTCCTGAATCTCTAGCAACGTTTCCATTGTCTCTTCTTGGTCCGTTTCCACATCAGGCCAATGAACCTGATAAAGGTCGATCATGTCTGTATCCAGACGCTTCAAGCTCTGGTCAATTTCTTCCAGAATAGAGTTTCTGCTGGCGTCTTTACGAAGTGCGCTTAAAGATCTTTTATCCCATCGCAATCCACATTTGGTAGCAAGTATCACTTTATCCCGAAACGGTTTCAAGGCTTTGCCAATCAGTTCCTCAGAATGACCAAAACCATAAACCGGAGCTGTATCAAAAAAATTTATCCCCAGATCATACGCCTTTTTGATGGAGTCCCGTGATTTGCCATCGCCTTCATTATTCCAGAAAGGTGCTCCGCCTATCCCCCAAGCACCATAACCAATTACCGACACTTCAAGATCACTGCTTCCTAGTTTTCTGTATTCCATATCTTCCGCCAAAGTTGAATTATAGGTTTTAGGTTTTCCTCTAAAAACCTTTTCGTATTATGCAGGTTGCTATTATAATTGTAAGTACACCTCTAAGCTGTCAACCCTTTGACAGTTTTAGAGGCTTTTTTTAATTATAACAGGCCCAACCTTGAAAATATGAAATCCCTTGCAAGAGTATTGAGTTATTTAAAGCCTTATCGAAAAGGTGTGGCGATGACCCTGTCTTTAGCCATTACCACCACCTTGTTGGATCTTGTTCCGCCCTGGTTGATCAAAGTGATTGTCGATAGCCTGGTAGGAGAGGAAAAGGAATCCTTATGGATATATGGGCCTATAGTCGGTTTAGCCCTCGTCTATCTAACACGAAACTTCACCAATCATCGACGCATCATGATCAACAATAAAGTCGAACAGAATGTGGTGTTCGATTTAAGGTCAGATGTTTATCGCGCGTTACAAAATTTATCCTTAAACTATTTTGAAAACCATTCCACTGGCGAGTTAATGTCCCGTGCAAACGATGATGTGAACTATGTGGAACGCATTTTTATTGATGGCGTGGAACAAGTCGTAACAGCTATCCTGACCTTAATTGGTATTTCCGTCATACTTTTTTATGTGCATTGGAAACTGGCAGTGGTGGCCCTGCTACCCATTCCTTTCCTTGTTTATGGAGCGTGGGTCTATACCGCCAAAGCCCACAACCAGTATCACGTTGTGCGCAAGCGGGCCGCAAAAATGAATGCCAAATTACAGGATTCGATTTCAGGCATTCGCGAAACACTTTCTTTTAACCGCCAACTACATGAAGTCAAGCAATTTGAAAAACGGAGTCGGGATTATTGTGATGGAACATTGGAGGTCATGCGGTTATGGGCCTTCTACTCCCCGACCATGATGTTTCTCGGCTCTCTCGGCACAGTGCTGATCCTCCTATATGGAGTAGGGTTAGTGCAGGTAGGGGATATCACTGTCGGCTCACTGGTCGCCTTCGTCGGCTACCTCGCTTTATTTTATACTCCGATCAACCAATTGCACTCTGTCAATCACATGCTTCAGCATGCACTGGCCTCCGGCGATCGCTTGTTTGAGATCATAGACACCGTACCCGAAGTGCAAGAGGCGCCGAACGCGATTCTCCCTTCAACTAATGTCAGGGGTATGATTCAATTTGACCGGGTGAACTTTTCATATATCCCAGAGAAGTCAACTATTCAGGAAGTTGACTTCACCATCGCGGCTGGAGAAAAAATGGCTCTTGTCGGGCATACCGGGAGTGGTAAATCCACTCTGGTCAAACTACTCATGCGGTTTTATGACGCCCAATCAGGAACCATTTTCATTGATGGTCATCCCATAAAAGAGCTAAAACTTGCCTATCTCCGCGAACAAATCGGACTGGTTGCACAAGATCCTTTTCTGTTCAATGGCACAGTGGCGGAAAACATTCTTTATGGAAATATTGAAGCTGACAGGGATCAAGTCATCTCAGCCGCTGTTTCTGCTCATGCAGATCCCTTTATAAAAAAACTGCCGGAGGGATACGACACTCTGGTTGGGGAACGAGGAGTCAAACTTTCTGGAGGGGAAAAGCACCGCATCGCCATCGCCCGTACTTTCTTGAAAGACCCACCAATCCTGGTGTTGGATGAAGCCACCTCATCGGTAGATACTGAAACCGAGAGTCACATCAAACAAGCTCTCGACACGTTAATGGCAGGTCGCACCACTCTCATCATTGCACATCGGTTATCAACTCTGGAAGGATCGGACCGTGTTCTGGTCATGAAACAAGGGGAACTGATTGAGACTGGGGTTCACGATACCTTGATCGCGACCGACTCGGAATACGCTCAACTTTTTCGACAACAAGTACATCTCTAACTCCATGATAACGAACTATAGAAACTTGCTTTGTCTCAATTTAGCTTTCAAATTAGTGAGACAGAAAAACTCTAGCCGTTTCTTCAAAAACCTCCTCAACCTCATCCTGTATAACCGCCATGCTGATACTTTGAGGAGGGCGGGCCATGGCCCAAGCGTGCTCATCGATTTCAGGAACAATCGCACTTTCGCCACTACAACCCAGTTTTAAAGTATTGGCAATGATATCTGCCAAATGGCAATGAGCCACCTCAGATGGAAAGAGGAGCGCACCGCTCGGGTCATGATGAAACGCCACCACTTCCTGATGTATTTTAGGAAGCTTCCATTTTCTCAATAAAGCCCCACCAAGTTGCGCATGATCAAACCCCAGTTCTTCCCTCTCTATCAGGAACACTGCCCTGTTGTCAGAATTGCTTCGATTGAGGACTTCCAAGTTCCGTTTGGGTATGTTCATGCACATGATCAAACGCCCAATATCGTGAAGCATGCCAAACATAAAGTATTTTTCCGAATTCGACTCCCCTTTATACTCAGCCAGTTTTTTAGAAACCAGACCGCAGGCAATACTATGCCGCCAATACGAGTCCATATCTATAACATCTTGCGGAATTCCACTAAATTTATCCATTATCGCTGTCGAAAGAACAAGATAACCCAACTGCTCCGTTCCAATCACACTAATTGCGTGAGAAATAGTTTCAATTTTCGATGAGAATGAATAAAAAGCACTATTGACTATTTTTAGAAGGCGAATTATGAGATGTGAATCTTTTAATATTATTTGCTCTACCTCCTCAAAGTCAATGTCTTGAGCTTGAACAGCACGTCTGAATTCATAATAAACAGCAGGAAGTGAAGCTAATCGGGGATCAGTTTCGATCAAGCTCTCCATATTAACATGGTTAAAGCTATACTGATTTTCATTCAAAGCCTTGAATCTCCAGTTTTTGCAAGCTTGACAAAGGAAATAGGTACACAAACCATAGTAAGGATGAGGGATATATCTGTCAACATAAACTCACTTAGATTATGAATGTAATATAAATTAACAAAAAAAACCGGGTTTAAAAAGTTCTCAAGCTCCCTCCTCGACAACTTTCCCCATTTCGCGGAATTTTTGTTCTCGTAATCGGACCAAATCGTTCAAAGGAATCTCAGTCAAACGTTCAAGGTTTTTTCTAAGAGATTTTTTCAAGCGAATAGCGGCCTGTTTATGATTCCGATGAGCACCGCCAAGAGGTTCACGAATAATTTCATCAATAACCTTAAACTTCAAAAGTTCATTCGCTGTAATGCACAAAGCATCAGCCGCCTGAGAGATTTTGCCTTTGTCACCCCAAAGAATAGAGGCACAACCCTCGGGTGAGATTACAGAATATACTGAATGCTCCATCATCATAATATGATCGCCGACCCCAATCGCCAAAGCCCCACCGGACCCTCCCTCCCCGATCACGACACAAATAATGGGAACCTGCAATTGGATGATGCTGAACATATTGGTGGCTATCGCTTCGGACTGCCCCTTTTCTTCTGCATCTACACCAGGGTAAGCTCCTGGTGTATCAATAAAGGTGATCACGGGCATATTAAATTTTTCCGCCATTCGCATTAATCGAAGGGCCTTTCTATATCCCGCTGGTTGGGACATGCCAAAGTTTCGCTTTATTTTCTCTTTGTTCTCTCTCCCTTTCTGGTGCCCAACAACCATCACCGACCGGCCAGCAAACCTTGCCAGCCCGGAAACAATGGAAGGGCCGTAGCCTCCATGGCGATCGCCGTGGAGCTCAAAAAATCCGTCAAAGATCATATTTAAATAATCCAGCGTATAGGGCCTGTCAGGATGCCTCGCCACCAGGGTTTTATCCCACCCTTTCAGGTTGGAATACACATCATGCTTCATTCGGCGTAGCTTTTTCTTGAGTTTTGCGATCTCATGAGTGATATCGCCAACACTGTCATACATATGAGACATGGAAACCAAATCATGGATCTGGGTCTCCAAAGCAAAAATCTCGCGCTCAAAATCTAGTATCTGTACCATATTAAAATGAAACTTTAGTTAAGGGATTTACTTTCAATATTTTAACATAAACAGGAGTTTGCTTCCATCCACCATCTCCAAATTTAGGAGAGAGCACTCAAAGCATCATGGAAATATCAGTAGAAACCAAAGATGGGATGAGTCAGGTTTTGAAGGTTTTCAGATTTATTCAATGCTCGGGCTCCTTCAGTGCCGATTTTATTCTGCCCCAGTTTCAGGGATTCCAGATTCGCCAAACTCGGAGAATCGGCTATCGCCCGAGCACCTTCATCTCCGATACGATTAAAGTTTAAATTTAATGTCTTTAATCTTTCAAGGTTTAGTGATTCCCCCAGTGCCTGAGCACCTGCATCAGTAATATTATTTTGGGAAAGATTCAAAGACACTAAACTTTTCAACCTTTTTGATTGCGATAGAGCAATCACCGCCTCATCAGTCAGACCATTATTTTTTAAATCCAAGGTCTCCAACTCCGAAACAAAAGGAAAGTCCAGCAATACCATAACTCCAAAGTCCCCAATCAGCGCCTCCCCCACCTGACCCAACTTATTATTACGATGGAGATCTTTAAACCATTGCATCAACTGAAAACGCTTCCAAGCCTGTTTGCCGTTTTTCTCAATAGGGTTATAGGCCAGTTGGATATTATGAAGCTGACGCAATTTTTTTGAACGCGTGAGTTCAATGGCCCCAGGTCCTTTGATAAGATTATAATTCAGGTTCAATTCCATCAATTGAGTCAGGGTATCCGAATCCGCAATAGCCTTAGCACCTTCATCAGTTATCTGGTTATGGTAAAGGTTGAGAGTTTTCAGGTTCGAAAAAGTCCTGGAGTTGGAAATGATCTCCACTCCCTTATCGGTTATGAAGTTATGCTCCAAATGCAGAGCTTGCAGGTTTTTCAGGTTAGGAGATTCAGCCAATGCACGAACACCTTCATCACTGATATGAACCTTATATAAAACCAGAGTTTTTACAGAATTGACTAATGGAGATTGGGCTAAAATAGCCAAACCCGAATCACCCAGGTTCTTTTCGTTGATCCGGAGGACCTTATCATTGCGTTTAAGTTTTTTCTGGATGTACTTCTCGACAGCCGCTCCAGACATCGTCCCGGAAGCCGCCCCCAAAGTAAAAACATACAAAAAGGCCAAGGCTAAAGCCCGCATGCGGAATAGAAACATAATCTATAACTTCAAATAACAGTGTTAATTATTTTTGTAAATAATGTTGATATGAATATTCTAACGGGAAGGCGGGTTGTTTTCAATTTCATTTAATCGAGCTTCAAGATCACGAACTTTACGGGCCAGATCAGGAAGTTTTGGCAAAACGGTCACATATTTTTTCCACTCGCCCAGAGGAACAGCAGGACTACCCCCATAGACCTTATTGCTTTCAATATTGCGTAAGGCAGCCGAACGGGCCGTGAGGGTAACCTGATCTCCAAGCGTAACATGATCGGCAACACCCACCTGCCCCGCAAGCACCACATGATGACCCAGAGTACAGCTTCCCGCCAGTCCCACCTGTGCAACCAGAATAGAGTGTTCTCCCACTGTACAATTGTGAGCCACCTGAACCAGGTTATCTATTTTTGTTCCTTGTTTGATTAATGTGGTACCCATGGCAGCTCGATCTACACAACTGTTTGCCCCAATCTCGACATCGTCCTCAATCACAACTCGGCCGATCTGGCTGATTTTATAATGCGCTCCTTTTTCATCTAGGGTATAGCCAAAACCATCCGCCCCAATCACCACTCCAGCATGAAGGATCACCCGGCACCCCAGTTCTGTATCCCGGTAAAGCGTGACATTTGGATACAAGGTGGAATGACTCCCAATCCGACATCGATCACCAACGACCACTCCTGGATATAAATGTGCATGATCTGCGATTTCCACATTATCCCCAATGTAAACTCCTGCAGACAAAGTGACCTGTTCGCCAAGTTTAACATTCTTGCCAATCATCGCCCGGTCATGCACACCCGGCATGGGTCGTGATTCAGGGTGAAATTCTCTCAGCAAACGTGCAAAGGCAAGTTCGGGGCTGGCAACAATAATCTGGCAAACGTGGGTGTCTACCTCTTCCTTCACCAACACAGCGGAAGTTTGAGAACGGTTCAAGACATCAACAAACTTTTTTTTGCTGAGGAAAGTGACATGCCCTTCCCCGGCCTGCTCAATACCTCGAAGTCCAGATATCTCAAGTGAGCCATCGCCTATTAATTTTCCGTCAACCAATTCAGCAACCTTTTCCAGCTTCATGGCTTCCCCTTCTATAAAATTCAATTCTTAATACGACTTTTAAATGATCAGGTTTTGACTGGTGAGGCCAACTTTCCCATCGACCAGTTCCATCACCCGGTCCAGCTTCTTGGCGACTCTCTGACTATGCGTGACAATCACAAAAGTCTGATTAAATTCCTCATTCAATTTTCGGATCAATTCTATCAATTGATCGCTGGCATGATAGTCCAGGTTTCCCGTTGGCTCATCGGCTAAAAGCAGGTCGGGCTGATTGACAAGCCCTCTCGCAAGAGCCACGCGTTGGCTTTCGCCTCCCGACAATTCGCCCGGCTTATGGTGCATGCGATCCTTCATGCCCACTTCGCATAACAAATACTCAGCCCGCTCTTTAGCCAAACGCTTGTCCTGATTGCGGATGAGGGCTGGAAACATAGCATTTTCCAAAGCGGTAAAGTCGGGCAGCAAGTTGAAAAACTGGAATACAAAACCAATATGGGTATTGCGGAAGTTTTCTAAATAACCGTTGGACTGTTTATAAATATCTGTTCCTTGAAACAAAACGCTTCCCGTTAATGGCTTATCAAGTCCTCCAAGAACATGAAGAAGGGTACTCTTGCCCACCCCGGACGCGCCAACAATCCCCAGCACTTCCCCCGACATAACCTTAAGGCTCATTTGATCGAGAACATGAATCACCTCGCGTTTTGTCGAATAACTTTTATCGACACCAACTGCTTCGATCAGGCATATTTGTTCTGGTGTTTCGGAAATCAAATCACTCATAACGTAGACCTTCCACAGGGTCCATTCGGGAAGCTCTCCAGGCCGGATACAGTGAGGCCAAAAAACAAATGACAATAGAAAAAATAACGATGAGAAAGGAATCGAGATACTCAATTTCCGAGGGGAGCTTATCCAGATAATACACATCGCTGGGGAAAGCCGTGATACCAAAAACAGTTTCAATGAAACCGACAATCTCATTCAGGTTCGGCACAATAGTAAAACCGCCAACACAACCTATCGCTGTCCCAGTAATCCCAATAATCAAGCCCTGAAAGCTGAAAATTTTCATGATGCTGGATCGGGAAGCCCCCATGGATTTCAGAATAGCAATTTCTTTACTCTTTTCCATGACCACCATGAACAAGGTGCTGACAATATTAAAGGCAGCTACTAGAATGATCAGGATCAATATGATGAACATCACAACTTTTTCCAGACGCAAGGCAGAAAATAAATTTTTATTCATCCGCATCCAGTCTCTTGCGTAATAAGGAAACCCCAGGCTATCTTGAATTTCTTTAGCCACCTGATCTGCTCTCTCGATATCTTTCACCTGGATCTCAATACCACTGACCTTCCCCTTCATCGAGAAAAATTTTTGTGCCGCATGCATGGAAATAAAAGCCAAATTGGAATCGTACTCAAACATTCCCGACTCAAAAAATCCCACCACCCGAAACAATTTTATTTTTGGAATCAAACCCATAGGCGTCACTCTTGATGCGGGAGAAATCATCGACACAGCATCATCTCGTTGCAATCCTAACCGGTGCGCCAATTCTTTCCCCAGAATGATTCCATCCCGGCGTGGTTTCCCTGAAATGGTTTCCGGGTCTTCAAGCATTTTAAGACTACCCTGCACCAGGTTTTTCTCCAGATCAGAAACTCCAGCCTCTCGCTCAGGGTCTACTCCCCGAACCACAACCCCGGAGCTATTGCTCCCATATGTCAGCATCACCTGACTCAGGATAAATGGAGCCGCTGCATTCACACCGTCGGTCTGTGTTATTTTTTTAATGATGGCTTCGTAATCATCCATTCCAGTCCGGGAAATATTGGTGACCACAACATGACTGTTGGTTCCCAGTATCTTATCCCGCAAGTCTTTACCAAAACCAGACATGACAGCAATAACCACAATCAAAGCCATGACACCGAGGGCAACCCCACCAACGGAAATCCAGGTATTGAGCGAAATAAATTTTTGGGTTCGCTTGGCCTTGAGATGGCGCAAGCTAACGAAAAGTTCGTAGGACATATCAGGAACGAAACAATAAATGACCGGTTTGCTTTCCCGAATCAGGACTCTTTTTTCAATTGCGGGAAAAGAATAACATCTCTTATGGACGGGCTATTGGTCAACAACATGACCAATCGGTCAATCCCTATACCTTCCCCAGCCGTGGGAGGCATGCCATATTCCAGAGCGCGGATAAAGTCGTGGTCCATCCAATGGGCTTCTTCATCGCCCGCCTGGCGTTCTACGACTTGTTCTTCAAATCTTTGTTTCTGGTCTATCGGATCATTCAACTCCGTGTAGGCATTAGCAATTTCTTTTCTGCCAATGAACAACTCAAATCGTTCCACCAGACTCGGGTCATCTTCTTTTTTCTTGGAGAGCGGTGAGAGTTCAATCGGATAATCAGTGATGAACACCGGCTGAACAAGCTTGGGTTCAACAAAGTGATCAAACAGTTTAGCCAAAATTTTCACATGATGATCTTTCTTCTCGATAGAAACCTTATTCTCCAAAGCAAATTCAACTGTTTTTTGCGGATCATCAAGAACCTTCTCATCCACTCCACCAATATCTATCAGCGACTGTCGGAATGTACAACGCTTGAACGGCTGGGAAAAATCTATCATTACTTCTCGGGTTTCTCCTCCTTCTTGCGAAGTATAAGGAAACTGGTAATTGTTTTCAGGAAATACCCGATCGCAAAGATACCGAAATAATTCTTCCGTCAAGTCCATCAAGTCATTGTAGTCAGCGTAGGCCGTGTAAAACTCAACCATAGTAAATTCAGGGTTATGCTCGGTAGAGATTCCCTCATTCCTGAAATTCCTATTGATTTCATAAACTCTTTCAATGCCTCCCACCACCAACCTTTTCAGGTACAACTCGGGAGCCACACGAAGAAACAACTCCATATCCAGCGCGTTGTGGTGAGTCTTGAAGGGTTTTGCTGTGGCTCCTCCCGGTATCGACTGCATCATCGGGGTCTCCACTTCCAGGTACTGGCGTTCGTTCAGAAAATCGCGCAACGCTTGAATCATGCGGCTTCTGGCAATGAAAACTTTTTTCACTTCCGGATTAACGATCAGGTCTACATAGCGTTGCCGGTAGCGAAGCTCAACATCCTTAAGCCCATGCCACTTTTCAGGAAGAGGAAGCAGTGACTTGGAAAGCAGGGTCACCTTACTGGCGAACAGAGTCAACTCACCCGTTTTGGTTTTTGAAATTCTACCCTCAATACCAACAATATCCCCAACATCAAACTTGCCAAATATTTCGTAAGCAGTTTCACCTAGAGCAGTCTTATTGATAAAAACCTGAATATCTCCAGACGCGTCCTTGATATTCACAAACGTGGTCTTGCCATGCTTACGCCGACTCATCATGCGCCCTGCAGTTATGTATTCCGAGCTTTTCTCATCCAACTCTTCTTTAGATTTTTCCGAATATTTTTCCACCAGTTCAGACAAGGTGGTATTTATATGAAATCGGTTGATGTATGGAGAGATCCCCATACCACGAAGTTCATCGAGTTTTTCACGTCTGAGTTTAACCAGTTGTCCTAAGTCTTCCATGCGATATCTATTCTATTTACGTTTTGGAGAAGCTCCGGGAAACCCGGGGCAGTGAACCCGGAAACTATTCCGGGCTTAGTCTGGTAGGCTACACAAAAATCTTCATTAGCGGGCAAACTCTGTAAACCGGGTTTCACGAACTACCGTGACTTTTATTTCTCCCGGATAGGTCACCTCTTTTTCAATTCTCTTCGCCACATCTCTGGCCAAAATGTTGGCCTCTTGATCATTCGCACCTGCAGGCATAACAATGATTCGCACCTCACGTCCCGCCTGAATGGCAAAGGTTTTTTGCACCCCTTTAAATGAGTCACCAATTTCTTCCAGTTGGGTCATACGCTTGATATAGGTTTCCAGCATTTCCCTACGAGCCCCAGGCCGGGAAGCTGAAATGGTATCTCCCGCCGCCACTAGGACAGCATAAGGAGATTCAGCCTCTTCATCTTCATGGTGGGCAGCAATCGAGTTGATGACAAAAGGATGTTCGTTATAGCGTTTTGCTATATCAACTCCCAATTGAGTGTGCGTCCCATCTGTCTGATGATCGATAGCCTTGCCGATATCGTGCAGCAACCCTGCCCGTTTAGCCAGAGCCACATTCAAACCCAGCTCTCCGGCAATGGCCCCACATACAAAAGCTACTTCCTGCACATGCTCAAGAACGTTCTGAGTGTAACTCGTCCGATATTTAAGCCGTCCCAATAATTTGACCATTTCAGGATGAAGGTTATCGATGCCAACGTTTAAAACAGCCTGTTCACCGGCTTCCTGAATCTGCTGTGTGACTTCCTTCTTACATTTATTGACAACATCCTCAATACGACCAGGATGAATCCGCCCGTCGAGGGTCAGTTTTTCCAAAGAACGGCGGGCTACTTCCCTTCTAATGGGGTCAAACCCCGACAACACAACCGCACCAGGGGTATCATCTATAATCAAATCGATTCCGGTAGCCTGTTCCAATGCACGGATATTTCTTCCCTCCCGGCCAATGATCCTTCCTTTAATATCATCGCTCGGAAGCTCCACCACCGAGACAGTGGTTTCTGCTACATGGTCTGAGGCGAGCCTCTGGACAGCCATGGTTATGAGTCTGCAGGCTTGTTCATCGGCGCTCTTTTTAACATTCTCCTCAATTTTTTTCACTTCACGCGCTGCGTCCATCTTGGCTTCATCAAGGATCTTATTTTTGACCTCTTCCCGTGCCTTAACAGCAGTGTATGAACCAATCACCTCAAGCTTTTTCAGCTCCTCCTGAACAAGCTTCTGGTACTCCAGTTTTTGCTCCGCAACCTCTTTCTCCTTAACGACGACCTTGTTGCTTTGTTCTTCAATATTTTTTTCTCTGGTCTCAAATTTCTGGCTTTCGGCTCTGAGCCCCCTATCTTTTCTTTCCAGTTCGCTTTCCAGACTACGTAGCCTTTCCCGCTCCCCTTTCATTTCTTTTTCAAGTTCAGCTTTTACCACCAAAGATTTTTCACGCGCTTCAATCTCTCCAGTCTTCAGCTTGCTCGCAACTTCTTGCTCCGCTTCATGAATAATTTTCTTTTTACGCTCCTCTGCTTCCTTAATCTGGTATTCAGTAAACATTTTGCGCAAAAAATATCCAATGGCATAACCAATCACCAAAGCAAAAGACATCCCTAAAATCAGGGTTATAAAATTGACCTTAATGGTGGTAAA
>JAJDBH010000151.1 GCA_029261455.1 Nitrospinaceae bacterium | reverse complement strand
CAAATATACATCTCTCAGAATGATCAGAAAATCTCTGACCATGATTTCACTGGAAAAGTTATTGATACTCTCGCCGAAGCGGAAAATATTTATTGGGATCTGGTTTTCAGTATCGAAGACCTGAAGGTCAAGGAAACATCTCTTCAAAGAGCCCGGGATCTGGAAAAACAGGTCAAAGCTCAGGTTGAAGTGGGAACCCTGGCAGAGCTGGAAATTCTTCAAGCCAAATCAGAAGTAGCTTCAAGGGATCAGCAACTATTGAATGCTCTAAACTTGATAGAAGATAATGAAGATAATCTTAAAAATATTCTTAATTTAGCTTTTGATTCAGTAGAGGGTTTGAAAAAAATAATCCCCGCCGACAGCCCTGTCTTTGAGTTGGGACAAGAAAACTCTTTAGAAATTGCGTTAAAGGCCGCCCTCACCCACCGGCCTGATCTATTAGCTAAAAAAATGGCACTGGAAAACAGGAATATTGAAGTCAGCTATAACGAAAACCAGTTGCTTCCCACTCTGGACCTAGTTACCAGTCTGGGATTGAATGGATTGAGTGGTGATTCAACTACTAAGAATGGGTCCTATAACCAGGCCTTATCTGAAACATTCTCAAGCAAGTTTGGTTTATGGGGATTTGGAGTGAATTTAAGCTACCCGATTGGAAACCGCGCAGCCAAGAGCAAGTTGACATCAAAAAGGCTGGAAGTGGCCCAGTTATTGTTAGACATTAAAGATTTGGAGCAAAATATTGTTGTGGAAGTCCGTGAGGCTCACCGTCAAATTGATACGGACATTAAAAGGGTTCAAGCCACCAGAATTGCCCGAAGACTTGCTGAAGAAAAATTGAACGCCGAGGAGAAAAAATTCGAGGTTGGGCTATCAACCAGTTTCAATGTATTGGAGTTTCAGGAAGACCTTGCTGAAGAACAGAGTAACGAGATCAAAGCCCTCATAGATTACAACAAGTCCCGCAATAAATTGAATCAGGTTATCGCTCGGACTCTGGAGGCTCATGACATAAAATTGTTGTCTAAAGAAGACTCATGAAAAAATCCCTGGTTTTTGTTGGGGTGGCAGTACTCCTTACCGGCCTCTATTTATTTCCTTTTGACTCCAAAGAGTCGGAGGACGCTGCAAAACCAGTATTCAAAACTTCGAAAGTACTAAAAGGCGACCTAGCAGTAAAAATATCAGCCACTGGTATAGTTGAACCCAACTTTAAAGTAGAGGTTAAATCTAAAGCCAGTGGTGAGGTATTGTCCTTTCCATTTGAGGAAGGGGATCGTGTTAAAAAAGGAACTCTTCTTTTACAGCTGGATAAATCCGATGAACAGCGAAATGTTGCCAAAGCAAGTACGGAGCTATCTAGCTCATCGGCGAAGTTTAAAAAAGCAGAAACCAGCCTCCTTCTACAAAAGACAAAATACAATACCGACATAAAATCTTCCCAATCAGAAATTGAAACCGCTATTGCCAACCTCAAGGAAGCAGAAGACAAGCTGAAACGCCAAACTGAATTGTTTGAAAAGAAATTCGTTTCACAGGAGTCTTTAGATACAGCCGCAACCCTTTTCAAAGTAAATCAGGAAAACCTCGTGCAGGCACGAAACCAGCTTCAAATAGCTAAGGATTCCATTCACGATATCACGATGAAGGAAAATGAGGTTGAGTTGGTTCAGTCTGAAGTCAGACGTTCTGAAATTTCTGTTGATGAGGCAGAAGAACGGTTGGAAGAGACAGAGATATTTGCTCCTATTGATGGAGTCATCATAGAAAAATTTATCGAAGAAGGCCAGATCATCGCTTCTGGTATTTCAAATGTGAATGGTGGAACAGCAATCGCAACCATTGCTGACATGTCGCGATTGTTTATTATTGCCGACATTGATGAAACGGATATAGGATCTGTTAAAATTGGTCATACTGTAAGGATTACTGCTGATGCCTTCCCAAAAAAAGTTTTTAAGGGTAAGGTCACGCGTATAGCTCCACAGGGGCTGATCGAAAACAGCATTACTATTTTTAAAGCCAAAATTGAAGTTAAGGGGGCAGGGAAAAACCTGCTGAAACCCATGATGTCTGCCAACATAGACATAGTCACCCAACAAGTTAAGGACACGCTGTATGCCACTCGTGCAGCAATTCGCAAAGATGATGAAGGCAAGTTTGTCGTGGTATTAAAAAATGATAAACCAGAGAAAGCTAGAGTGAAGACCGGTATCAGGAACCCGATTCATGCTCAGATTCTCAGTGGATTGAATCTCGATGATGAGTTGATATTGGGAGACTGGGAAAAAATCCTTGAAGAATCCAAAGAAAAGAAAAGCTCGTCTCTCAAGAAAATTCTATGGATGATTCGTTCAAAGTGAGGCTGGTTTGATTGAAGTTGAAAAACTCTCTAAAATTTACCAGATGGGTGGACAGCAGGTGCCTGCCTTGGACGGAGTTGACTTCAGAATAGAAAAAGGTGAGTTCGTTGCTATCATGGGTCCCTCTGGGAGCGGGAAATCCACCCTCATGAATCTTCTGGGTTGTCTTGACCACCCCTCTTCCGGCATTTATCGGCTTGAAAATCTTAAAATTCAGGATCTGAATCCCAATCAATTGGCAGAAGTGCGTAATCAAAGAATAGGCTTTGTATTTCAAAGTTTCAATCTTTTGCCTCGTGCCTCGGCATTGGAAAATGTAGAACTACCACTACTCTATGGCCGGGTTCGCAATTCCAGGGAGATCGCATTGAAGGCAATAGACCGGGTAGGTCTTGCTCACCGCTCGATGCATAACCCCACTGAACTCTCAGGAGGTGAACGCCAGAGAGTCGCAATAGCACGAGCACTTGTGAATCAACCTGCTATCATTTTGGCAGATGAGCCTACAGGTAATCTTGATTCGACTACGGGCAAAGAAATTATGAACCTTTTTCAGGAGTTGAATCAGGAAGCGGTTACCTTGATTCTAGTAACTCATGAACAGGAAGTGGCAGACCAAACAAGACGAATCATTCAGATGAAAGACGGCAAAATCGTAGCAGACACTTCTAAGGAGGTGGAATCATGCTGATATGGGTTTTGTTCAAGATGGCTCTAAGAAGTCTTGTGACCCACAAACTCAGGACGTTCTTGACTGCTTTAGGAATAATTATTGGTGTGGCATCAGTGATATCGATGATATCTATTGGTGAAGGGGCCCGAAACCAGACTCAGAGCACAATTTCCAAGTTCGGTACTAATATCATCTCCATTAAACCGGGGCAACAGAAATCCCGACATGTGACGACCGGCAAGGTCGATACCTTGACTTTAGATGATGCAAATTTTGTGCAGGAAAACATTCCTCTGATAACCGGGGTTGCGGCGCAGGTCTATCGGTCAGCTCAGCTTAAATTTGAAAATAAGAATACCAACACCACTGTTCGAGGAACAGGTGCCAGTTATGCAAGGTTAGCTAATTTTGAAATGGACCGTGGGCGTTTTTTCAACATAGAGGAAATAAGGTCTGCGAAAAGAATTTGTGTTTTGGGTTCTACAGTACTGAAGAATCTTTTTGACAATCGAAACCCACTGGGCAAAACCATCAAGGTGGATGGTAAGAATTTTTTGGTTATAGGCACGACGGTCTCTAAAGGAGCATTGAGTTGGTTTGACCCTGATGATCAAATATTTATTCCAATTACCACAGCACAGAAACGGGTTTTTGGCATGGATCACGTCCAGTCCATAGATGTGCAAGCCGGAAAAATCGAGGATCTACAAATAATCATTGAGGACATTACCCGAATTCTGCGGCAGAAACATAATATTGCAGATGGCAAAGAAGATGACTTCTATGTGCAAAACTCTGCTCAATTTCTGCGTAGCTGGGAAGATTCGGCAAAAACATTTACCTATCTGTTGGGAGGTATAGCCGGCATTTCACTCATGGTTGGTGGCATTGGTATCATGAATATAATGCTGGTCTCTGTTACCGAGCGTACCCGGGAGATAGGCATTAGAAAAGCTATCGGCGCCAAGAAAATAGAGATTCTGGAACAATTCCTGATAGAATCAGTTTTGATCAGCTTTCTTGGCGGTGGCATAGGTGTTTTGTTGGGCATAGGAATCTCTCGGGTTGTTTCAGGTCTGGGTGATTGGGAGACAGTAGTCTCTACCCAGTCTATTCTTCTTGCCTTTGGATTTTCTGTAGCAATTGGTGTATTTTTTGGATTCTACCCGGCAAACAAGGCAGCTAATTTGAATCCTATTGACGCACTTCGCTACGAGTGACCGAGCCAATACGGCATTGCCTCTAAAGCGGACTGAACTTTCAAGCTTAACTCTTTAATGAGCATCCTCTAAGAAATCCTCACATGGATATCCTGCCTGATAAAAGCACATTTATGAGATTGGCTGCAATCTCTTCGCGTGTACCTGTCTGCGGGCAGGAAAAAATCCCTGGTTTAGATATTTCCAAAATATTTCAGGAACTTTTTTCTGAAACAAAAAACTCTTTTCTTTTTGAAAGCGCAAATGGACCAGAGGAAACAGCTCGATACTCGTTAATGGGGGGAGGCTGTTGTAAAATAATAGAGATTAAAGGACAAAGGGCAAGCTTATTCCAAGATGGGGAATTGATTTCTAAGTGGGATCTGCCGGGTCCTGCCATCGACCTGTTAAATTTCGATAAAAACGTTCTTCCTGTAGATTATCTTCCCCATTTCTGGGGAGGCTGGGTAGGTTTCATAGGCTACGAGGCCGGTGCATGGTTTGAATCTTTACCTGTTAGAAAATCACCAGAAAATAATGTGCCCGATTTTTTATTCATGGAAGTAGAACGGTTATTTTTATATGACCATATTGCTGAAGATTTAAAATTCATTCTTTCTCCAAAAACTGATGGCACAAGTAGTAGCTACATTGAACTCAAAGAAGAGGTTCAAAAAATTTGGGGAAATATTTCTGCCTCGTTAAAAGATAGTGGAGAAATACAGGAGTCATACATTGCAAGTCAACCATCAACTCCCCTGCCCTCTAATGGACTAAAGTCTAATTTGAGCGAGACAGATTATACGGAACGAGTAGAAAAGGCTAAAACCTATATCCAAGAAGGAGATATTTATCAGGCCAATCTCGCACAAAAATTTGAAACCCAATTTAATGGGAACCCTTTCGAGCTTTACGGTAAGCTTAGAAAGGTCAATCCATCTCCTTTTTCGGGGTATTTGAATTTCCAGGAATTTTCGTTGGTCAGTTCCTCTCCCGAACGATTAGTGAAAGTCCACGAGCAAAATATTGAGACAAGACCCATAGCAGGCACCCGGCCACGTGGAAAAAAAGATGCAGAAGATCAAGCACTCTCACAAGAACTGTTGTTGAACCCAAAAGAACGTGCCGAACATTTGATGCTGGTTGATTTGGAACGAAATGATTTAGGACGTATCTGTAAAACTGGGTCGGTTTCTGTGACGGACTTCATGTTTCTGGAAAAATATTCTCATGTCAGCCATATCGTTTCTAATATAAGGGGAGATCTTAAGCAGGAGGTCTCTGTTTATGATATTTTGAAATCCGTCTTTCCCGGTGGAACTATTACAGGTTGTCCTAAGATTAGGTGTATGGAAATCATCTCTGAGTTGGAGCCGGTTAGGAGAGGACCTTATTCTGGTTCATTTGGTTATATTGGGTTCGGACCTTATATGGATTTAAATATCATTATACGTTCTATAGTTGTTTGTGATGAGATAGCCAGTTTTCATGTTGGAGCTGGCATTGTCGCGGATTCCAATCCTCAAAAAGAGTATCAGGAAACCATCGACAAGGCCGCAGCCATGATACAGGCCTTATCACTCCACTAGACTTAGAAAATAATCAGCGGTGATTCTCCGCAGATTGAGAGAGGCTGATGCAAGATTCTATTGTTTATATAAATGGATTATTCACTCCTCTTATAAATGCAAAAGTTTCCATTTTAGACCGGGGCTTCTGCTATGGGGATGGTTTATTTGAAACTATGCGTGCCTGCAAGGGGAACGTCTTCAGGTCAGATCATCATATTGAAAGGTTGTTCCTGTCCCTGGCTCTAATTTTTATTGACTTACCAATGACGCAGCATGAGGTTAAGGCTGTGGTGCAGGAAACTCTCGACAGGAACAATTTTGAAAATGCGATCATTCGTTTGACCGTCACTCGTGGTATCAATGAGCCAAGTTTTCAGATAGACCAAGATGTTCCACCCACCTTAATAGTTCATGCAAGACCGCATCATCCGTTGCCCAAGCCTATTTATCGTAATGGAGTCCAGATTACTCTCTTGAACCTACCTGCACCCACTTTACCGGGTGTAAATCAGGGCCTCAAGACCTGTAATTTTCTTTCTAATATATTGGTTCGGGAAATTTCTCAACGTCAAGGGAGCATGGAGGGTGTTATTGTCGATCCTATTTTAGGTGTGACAGAGGGGGCGACCAGTAATATATTTATTGTAAAGGAGGGAGTGCTTAAAACCCCCGCAGTCAATAATAGTGTGCTGGAAGGAATCACCCGCAGGGTTGTTCTGGAAATAGCGAGGGATTATAAAATCCCTGTTGAAAAAGGTCTATTGGTTGCAGAAGATGTACTGAATGCCGATGAGGTATTCATCACCAATTCTGGGATAGATATCGTTCCTGTCGTTCGAGTAGATAATACATCGATTGGAAACAAAAAACCGGGAATCCTGACCAAGTTTTTACAGCAGGAATTCCTAAAATGCGTTGAAGAAACAGGTTAAACATGATAGCGTTTCATTCTTTTCTTTCGGGTATTAAATATGAGTGAGCAAGATCGTTTTCATGACAACCCTTCAGGGGTGATTACTGACACTAAATATAAAACTCAGTGGCTTCCCAAAGATTCCTGGGGAGATTTGGGTCAATGGAGAAACTATGATGCCGCACTGGCATATGTCGGTTTGATGAAGCAAGTTTATGCCGGTGGATTCAGCGATTGGAGGCTTCCAACAAGAGAGGAGGCTGAGAATTTTTATGGTGAGGAATTGACTCAAGTCGACTGGAACGGAGAAGTTGTCCATATACACACATTATTTGTCACCAAATGCGCCAATTTCATGTGGCTTAAAGATACTAATGATGATGGGCAAGTTGGCCGAATCAACTTGAGAAATGGTGAAGTGGATTTTGTTGATCGCAATACCCTGGAACATCAGTCGGCTAGATTGATACGGAATATAAAATAATTACCTGGGATCTAAACCCCAGACTTTATCCCAGAACTCCTTGGAACCCATGCTGTCGTATTGACCCAATCTGTATGTTTCTCCTGATACAATTTCTTCTTCAATCCTGCCTTGCTCGGAACTGACAATGAGCACATCTGCATGTTTGGTGTGGGTGAAGCCATTAAATAGGGTTCCTGGAATAGTGGGATCAAGATCTAGAGGGAGCTTCTTTGCAACTCTTATTTCTTTCTTGGGCTCATTTAGGTCAACGCATAGAAAACCTTTGTCCACCCAATACTCAATGGTTTGATCTTCACTTTTTCCCGTGGCGAATATTTTATTCTCTATTCGCAAGGCGTGGACCGGTCGTGCGAAACCCTTACACCATACTTTTCCTGTATCCTGAGTCTCTTCCATGTATCATTTGTAGTTAATGAGAGTTTTGACTTGTGTCCCAATTTATACCATAATTTTAGAAATATTGACTCTTCCAACAAGGCATGAAGTTACTTGAGCGAACAATTTTTCAACCGTCTTGAAGACGAATTAAAGTCCATCCGAGAGAAAAATCTATTTAGAGAGGTTCAGCTCCATTCTAAATACCGTCTTAATTTATGCTCCAATGATTATTTCCAGTTGCGACATGATCCTCGGGTAATCGCAGGGGCTAAAGAGGCTTGTGAGAAATACGGTACAGGAAGTGGTGGATCCCCTCTTCTCTCGGGGTTTCTTCCCTGCCATCAAAGCTTGCTTGATCAACTTAAAAAATGGAAAAAAAAATCTTCTGGAATGCTTTTCAATGCCGGTTTTCTGGCTAATCAGGCGGTACTTAAGCATTTACCTGGGAAGAATGATCTCGTTTTAGCAGATAGGCTCATCCACCATTCCATGGCCCAGGCTCTCACCCAGGGTGCGGCTCGTTTTAAACGTTACCATCATCTGGATTTGGAACATTTAGAGCAATTACTGAGCGCTAATTGTAAGAAATATGAAACTGTTTTTGTGGTCACCGAAAGTGTTTTCAGTATGGACGGGGACTATCCAGATTTAAAAAAGCTGGTTGAGTTGAAAAATCACTACTCATTTATACTGATTTTGGATGAGGCCCATGGAACCGGTGTTTTTGGTGATACAGGTGCTGGACTCGCGGAAGAAATGCAGGTGCAGGATCATGTGGATATTATTATTGGAACACTAGGAAAGTCATTAGCCAGCATGGGTGCGTATGTTCTTTCAAATTCATCAACTGTTATAGATTTTCTTGTTAACCGGGCGGGAGAGTTTATTTATTCCACATTTTTATCCCCTTCCCAAGTTGGTTCTGCTGAAGCCGCAATGAAGATATTGCAGTCGTCACAGATCAGCCGTGATTATCTTCAGAAAATTTCCGCAAATTTTAAGGGTGCTATAGGTATGAAGGAGCAGGAGTTAATCACACCTTCTTCCCCTATTGTTCCTGTATTGATAGGTGACCCGTTCAAAACACTGGAACTTAGAAATAGTCTCCTGCAAAAGGGAGTTATGGTAGGGGCAGTCCGTCCACCGACTGTCCCACCCCAAACCTCCAGGTTAAGAATTTCCTTACACACTGATGTAACTGAAGAAGCCCTGGAGGAATTAGGGGCAATACTAAAACCATGGATAAAATCTCAGTCATAACAGCTATTTCAGGCTGGGCGCTACCACGCAAATGGTTTGCCGGAGAAGTTTCCAATGCTTTTCCTGGCGCTCGTGTCCAAGTTATTTATCCCGAAACTCCGGAAAGCATAGAAGAAGCGCGAATATTACTAAGCCGATACCCCGCCGAGCTTTATATAGGTTATTCACTTGGAAGCCTATGGTTGCTTAAATTTAAGCATTTACTACCTGATACCTGTATAAAGGCTTTGCTGGCCCCGATTCTTTCCTTCCTGAATAAGGATGAATATGGAGGAAGAACTACAGAAACCCAATTGAAATACCTAATCAGAAGTTTGAAACAGGGGTCGAATCAATCTCCCACATTAAAAAGTTTTTTTTTAAATTGTGATCTACCCTTTTCACAAGAAATGATTGAAGATATACCTGACAGGGAGGTCTTGTTGAGAGGTTTGGAATTTCTAAAAACATACAAGGCAAGAAAAGAAGATACGAAAAATTTTTTGTCCATCCTTGGAGAAAATGATATTTTCATTAATGGAGATATGTTGAGCAAACATATTCCTGATTTGGATATAATTCAAAGTGTTGGACATGCTCCAGGAAATTTGCTCAAACATTTGGCAGGCCGACTAAACTGGAATACTCGTAACCCATGAAAATATTTGGCATAAATTTTAATGCTACTCCCAGCGAGAAGAAACCGATCACTATCGCTATTTGTGATTACAAGAAAAGCCGTGGATTAACTGTCTCAAAAGTTGAGTCGTTATATAGCTTGAAAGAATTTGATGCCTTTTTGAAACAAAAAGGTCCATGGTTTGCGGGTGTCGATTTTCCTCTTGGTCAGCCAAATTTATTTTTGAAGAAAATGAACCTTCCTGAAAAATGGAATAGCTATATAAAAGATATTGGCCAATGGAAGTTGGAAGGGTTTGAAAAAAAGGTAAAGCAATTTAAAGACAAAATACCTACCGGGTCTAAAGAACCATTACGCCTGACCGACACAATGGCTGGAGCAGTAAGTCCGTTAAAACAAAGTCATCAGCAATTGGTCCGTCAGTTTTATGAGGGAACAAACTGTCTTCTCAAATCAAAAGTATCCATAATTCCCTGCAACCAAAGAAATGACAACCGCGTTGTAATGGAAACTTTTCCCGATCTTGTGGCACAGCGCTTTGCAGTCCATAACCCAGGGACGAAGGCTAAGCATGTTGATGCTGAAAACCTTCATAAGGAAATCATAAAGGGATTAGAAACTCCTGAGTTTGAACAAGACTTTAAATTCAAGGTGTTTTTGGATGATGTCCTGAAATTAAAATGTGTCGAAGAATCTAATGGCGCAATACTAAATGCTATTTTAATTTCTACACAAGTGGCCTGGGCTTACAGTGTCGGAAAACCTAATTTTGGCGTGCCTGATATTCAGCACCCAAGCATTCAAACTGAGGGATGGATTGTTGACCCCAGCTTGATAAATGAATTAGCAAAACCCAAAAATCGTTTTGGTAGTGAGTTGGCCGAGTTCATTCAAAAAGGCGGGCTCGATTCCAAAAGATCTTTTAACCTGATGGGACATATTCAAAGACTTTCAAATATTGGCCGTGCATTATCCGGCGAAAGGAATTTGAGTGCTTTGTTGGAAACCATAGTTAATGAAGCCAGGAACCTGACCCTTGCAGATGGTGGTACGCTATACATTCTCGAAGATAAACACCTGCATTTCAAAATTGTCCAAAATGAATCCCTGAATATATTTATGGGTGGCATGACTGGTGTTGACATCACTTTCCCACCGCTCGAAATCAAGGAATCCAATGTATCCGCCTACGTCGCAATAAAAAATATTTCCGTTAATATTCCAGATGTATATAACTATAAACCCTTTGATTTTACCGGGCCTAAAAAGTTTGATGCAAGCACGGGTTATAGAACAAAGTCCATGCTGG